>CALMSE010000200.1 GCA_937872275.1 uncultured Leucobacter sp.
CGCCCCCGGTCGCCCCGCTCACCGCGCCCGCCGCACCGAGGCCGAGCCCTGCGGCGGCGGGGCCGATCCACACCCTCATGCAGTCGTTGATGCGCGCGAGCCGCGCCTGCTGCTGACGGCAGCGCTCGCAGGTGAGCAGATGCGCCTCGACGACGACGATCCCGCGCTTGCGCAGCCCACCGCGCACGAATTGGGCGAGCAGCCCCGCCGCGCTCGCGCACTGCGGCGGCGAGACCTCCGCATACTGCTGCAGGTAGGCGGAGCGCAGGCCCTCGCGCGCCCGGAAGGCCATCGAGTTCATTGCGCGGGTCGACACGCCGATCCGCGCGGCGACCTGCGCGACCGGCAGCTGCTCGACCTCGGTGAGGTAGAGCACCTGCCGCCACTGCTCGGGCAGCGCGCCGAAGGCTCGTGCCAGCTGGTCCCGCTCCGAGAGGGCGCCCACCGGGCTCTCGACCGAGAGCTCGGGCTTCTCCGACATCTCCTCGATCGGAACGGCGTCGATCCGCCGGTCGAGCGGCGGGATCCGCAGCGCCTCCGATTTGACCGCGGTCAGCAGGTACCCGCGGAACGACTCGGTCGGCCCGTGCCCGCCCCGCAGCGCGCGCAGCGTCTTCGCGAAGGCCTCGGCCACGGCGTCCTCGGCGCGGTGCCGATCGCCGAGCAGGCGGTAGGCGCTCACCATCGCGGCGTCGTGGTGAGCCGCGTACAGCTCGGCGAAGGCATCCTTCGCTCGCCGCGACCCGACGGGCTCGCCGCGGATCGCATCGCAGAGCTCGGCGTCGGTGCTCGTCCCGGCGCTCTGCCCGCCGTGGCCCCCTGCACCTTCTTCGGCGAACGCGTCGGCGTCCCCCGGTGCGCGCCCCTGCGCGCTCTCCGCGGTCGACATGGTCTACCCCTTGTTGCTGCGCACCCGCCCGGGCTCCCCCGGCTCCCCGGATCCGGCCGGGCGCGTACTCTGACCCCCAGAGAGCATTATCGCCCAGCGCACAGGATCATCAACCCCCGCTGATGCCGGAGCAGGCGATCTTCCCCCGGATCTACCCCCTTCGCGGGCTTCGTTCGTTCTCGGCTGCCGGAGGGCGCGGCCCGGCCTGCGCCCCGCCCCGGCCTTGCCTCAGCCGGCGAGTCCGCCCCTGACGGTGCGCGCGAGCGACGCCGAGCTGGAGGGGTGGAAGAGCCCCGCGAGCACGTCGCGATACAGCCGCGCGAGCTCGTGGTCGCCGTCGAAGGCGCTCGCCCCGGTGAGGCGCATCCCGACGTCGACCGCGCGGCGCGCCTCGTCGGTCGCCCGGTTGCGGGCCGCGGCGAGCGCGAGGAACCAGTCGTCGCGACTGCGCCGTTCGTCGACGTCACGGGCGAGGATCGCGAGCGCGTCGAGGCTCGCGCGATGGTCGAGCACCGCCTCGGTCAGCCGCGCGGCGAGGTCCGGATCCTCGAGGCGCGGAGCCTCTCCCCCGCCGAGCAGCGGCACGACGCGCCGGGCTGCCGCGGTCGCCAGCTCGAGCGCGCGATCCGCGATCCCCGCGTAGACGGCGGCCGTGAGCACCGAGAAAGAGGAGAAGATCGCGAGGATCAGCGGATCGCCGCCGTCGAACGGCGCGATGCGCGCGGCCACGTCGTCCGCCACGATCCGCACCCCGTCGAGCCTCGTCGTCCAGCTCTGCGTCGCCCGCATGCCCAGCGGGTTCCAGACGCCCGGGTGCTCGATCGACCCCTCGGCGAGCGCCCCGCCGTCGCGGCGCACGAAGCCGAAGACGAGGCGCGGATCCGCCTCGCCGTCGGACGCCCCGTCGCCCGGATCGATGCGCGCGTGTACGCCGAGGCGCGTCCACACCGGCGACAGCGTCGTGAAGATCTTCGTGCCCGAGACGAGATAGCCGCGCTCGTCGCGCTCCGCGGTCGAGAAGGCGTCGAGGAGCACGGCCTCGTTGCCCGCCTCCGAGATGCCGAAGGCGAAGATCTCGCCGGCCGCGGCGTCGCGGAGCACCCAGTCGAGCCGTGCATCGCCCCGGTCGTGCAGGAAGCGCGCGACCTGCACCCACACGAGATGCATGTTGACGCCGAGCGCCGTGGCCGGGGCGTGGGCGGCGAGGCGGCGCTGCGCCGTCAGCAGCGCTTCGAGCGGGAGGCCCGATCCGCCCGCCTCGGCCGGCGACGGCGCAGCCAGGTAGCCGCTCGCCCGCAGCTCGGCGAGATCCTCGGCGAAGAACGCGTTCTCGGCGTCGTACCGGGGCGCCCGCCCGCGGAAGCGCTCCAGCATCGGCCCGGGCAGCAGCTCTTCGACGGTTCTCGCGCTCACCCCTTCAGCCTATGACGATCCGCTTGCCCGTGTTTCCCGCGATCCCCTTCCGAGAAGGCGTCACTCTGGTGCACCGCATCGCGGAACAACGCACAAAGTGACGCTTTCGAGGAAGGGGAGAGGGAGGAGAGCCGCGGATCCGCTAGTCCTCGAGCATCTCGGTGACGAGAGCCGCGATGTCGCTGCGCTCCGATCGCATCAGCGTCACGTGTCCGAAGAGCGGGTGGCCCTTCAGCTTCTCGATCACCGCCGCGATGCCGTCGTGGCGCCCCACCCGGAGGTTGTCGCGCTGCGCCACGTCGTGCGTCAGCACCACCTTCGAGTTCTGGCCGATCCGCGAGAGCATCGTGAGCAGCACGTTGCGCTCGAGCGACTGCGCCTCGTCGACGATCACGAAGGCGTCGTGCAGCGAGCGGCCGCGGATGTGCGTGAGCGGCAGCACCTCGACGAGCCCGCGGGCCTCGACCTCGTCGAGCACGTTCTGCGACACGATCGACCCCAGGGTGTCGAACACGGCTTGGCCCCAGGGGTTCATCTTCTCGCCCTGGTCGCCGGGCAGGTAGCCGAGCTCCTGACCGCCGACCGCGTAGAGCGGCCGGAACACCATCACCCTGCGGTGCTGCTGGCGCTCGAGCACCGCCTCGAGACCGGCGGCGAGCGCGAGCGCCGACTTGCCGGTGCCGGCGCGGCCGCCGAGCGACACGATGCCCACCTGCTGGTCGAGCAGCAGATCGATCGCGAGCCGCTGCTCGGCGCTGCGGCCGTGCACCCCGAAGACCTCGCGGTCGCCGCGCACGAGGCGGAGCGAGCCGGTGGCCCCCTCCCGCCGGTCCACGCGGCCGAGGGCGTGCCCGCGCGAGGAGTTCAGGATCAGCCCGGTGCCGAGCGGCAGCTCCGCGAGCCCGGCGACGTCGTCGAGGCGCTCATCCTCCCAGAGCCTCGCCATCGCCTCCTCGTCGAGCTCGATCTCGGCGACCCCCGAGTAGCTGTCGTCGCTCGCGAGCTCGGCCCGGTACTCCTCGGCGCCGAGGCCGAGGGCCGAGGCCTTCACGCGCATCGGCAGGTCCTTCGAGACGACCGTGACCTCGAGCCCCTCGTTCGCGAGATTCTGCGCGACCGCGAGGATGCGCGTGTCGTTGTCGCCGAGGCGCATGCCGCTCGGCAGGATGTCGAGGTCGCTGTGGTTGAGCTCGACCCGCAGGGTGCCGCCCTGCTCCCCCACCGGCACCGGGAAGTCGAGGCGCAGGTGCTGCTCGCGCAGGCCGTCGAGGAGGCGAAGAGCGCGCCGCGCGAAGTAGCCGATCTCGGGATCGTGGCGTTTCTTCTCGAGCTCCGTGATGACCACCACCGGCAGCACCACGGCATGCTCGGCGAAGCGGAACAGGGCACCCGGGTCGCTCAGCAGCACCGAGGTGTCGAGCACGTACGTGCGCTCGGCCTGGGGCAGCGCTTCATGCGATCCCGGCGCCGCGGCGGCGGCGCGATCCGCCGTCTCGTCGGCGAGGTTGCGGAGATTCTGGGTGTCGGCCACGGTGACTCCTTCTGCCCGGGTGTTCCGGTTCAGCGGGGCGACCGTGTGGTTGGGGCGAGGTCACCCCGTCCAAGCGCTGTGCCTGGTGACTCACACGCTACGCCCGCCGGGTCCCCGCGCCGGGCGCGACACGCGACCGTTTGCGTGAACGTCTCGTTACAAGTCGGCGAAGCGATGGCGCAGGCGCACGAAGGGCGCGTCGCCTTCGGCTGCGCCCGCGGGCAGGCCGCTGCGGGCGCCTACGGAGCGAAGCGAGAGGTGGCCCGCACGAGCGCGTCGACGATGCCCGGCTCGCTCGCCGCGTGCCCCGCGTCGGGGATCATGCGCAGCTCGGCCTCGGGCCAGGCGCGGTGCAGGTCCCACGCGGTGGCGGGCGGCGTGCACACGTCGTAGCGGCCCTGCACGATGACGCCCGGGATGCCGCCGAGGCGAACGGGCGCGTCGCGGATCAGCTGCCCCTCCTCGAGCCAGCCGCCGTGCACGAAGTAGTGGTTCTCGATGCGCGCGAACGCCACCGCGGCGGCCGCGTCGGCGCGGGCCGCCGCGATGCCGGCCTCGTCGGGGATGAGGCGGATCGTGGAATTCTCCCACGCCGTCCAGGCGATGCCCGCCGGCACGTGCACCGCGGGGTCGGGGTCGAAGAGGCGGCGGTGGTAGGCCGCGACGAGATCGCCGCGCTCGGCCTCCGGGATGACCGCGAGATACTCCTCCCAGGCATCCGGGAAGAGCTCGGAGGCGCCATGCTGGTAGAACCAGTGGATCTCGCCCGCCCGCAGCGTGAAGATGCCGCGCAGCACCAGCTCGGCGACGCGCTCGGGGTGGGTCTGGGCGTAGGCGAGGGCGAGGGTCGAGCCCCAGGAGCCCCCGAAGACCTGCCACCGCTCGATGCCGAGGTGCTCGCGCAGCCGCTCGACGTCGGCGACGAGGTGCCAGGTCGTGTTGGCGGAGAGGTCGGCGTCGGGCGCACTCGCGTGCGGGGTGCTGCGCCCGCAGCCGCGCTGGTCGAAGAGCACGATGCGGTACTTCGCGGGGTCGAAGTAGCGGCGGTGGTCGGGGGTGCAGCCCCCGCCAGGCCCGCCGTGCAGAAACACCACGGGCTTGCCCGCCGGGTCGCCGCACTGCTCCCAGTACACCTCGTGGCCGTCGCCCACGGGGAGCATGCCGTGCTCGGAGGGCTCGATCGGCGGGTACAGGGTGCGCAGGGGTTCGCTCGGTGCCGCGGTCATGCGATCCACCCTATGCCGTAGCGGGGGCGGATCGGCGCGGGAGGGATCGGCGCGAGCGCGCCCTCAGCCGGCGAGTTCGCGCGCCGCCTCGTCGGCGGTCAGCACCCGTCCGAAGAAGGTGCCGATCGCCGCCTCCGTCGCCTGCTGCGCCCCGGGGAGCAGCGCACCGGTCGCGTCCGAGACGAACGCCACCCGGTAGTCGCGCATGAAGGCGCTCCGGGCAGTCGATTCGCAGCAGACCTCGGTGAGCGTGCCCGTGATGATCACCGTGTCGATGCCGTTCAGGCCCCGGATCGAGCGCAGCACGGATTCGAGGCGGGTGTTGTGGAAGGCGTCGTAGCGGTGCTTCGGGATCACCGGCTCGCCCGGCCGGGGCGCGAGCTCGTCGATGATCTCGACCCCGTCGGTGCCGGCGCGCATGCCCACGCTCAGCAGTTTGGGGTTGTAGGCGGTCTCGAGCGGCGAGACGTCGAAGTCGTCGAGCAGCACGTGCTGGGTGTAGACGACCGGAGCGCCGGCGGCGCGGGCCGCGTCGGAGACCCGCTGGATGCCCGGGATCGCGTCGCGCGCGGCGGGCACCTCCATCGGCCGCCCCTCCTCGACGAAGTCGCGCTGCATGTCGATGACGAGCACGGCGCTGCGCGAGGCGTCGATGCGCCATGGCGCGGTACTGGGGCCGGCGGCGGGAACGAGATTCATCATGCCCCTCATTATGCTCGATCGTCCGCATCCCCAGGCCGCCCCGTCGAACGTATACGCGGGTTACGAGCGTATACGGCGGAGGCGCCCTCCGACCGTCACACTCACCACCGCCGTATACGTTCGGCGAGAAGCGAGGGCTCGGCCCGCCTCAATAGCTCGCGTGGCCGACGTCCGCAGCGGCGACCTCGATGCCGAAGTCCTCGGCCTCCTGGATGATCCGCTGCGCCCGTGCGAGCCGCGGCAGGTCGGAGCCGTCGGTGATCGCGCCGCCCGACTCCTCGAAGGCGCGCACGAAGCCGAGCGCCCAGGCGACGTCCTCGTGGCTCGGACTCAGGCCCGCGTTGATCGTGTCGGTCTGCTCGTGCGACAGGCACAGCTTGCCGCTCATGCCCATCTGCTTCGCGAGCTGCGTGCCCGCGGACAGCTCCGAGGAGTCCAGGGTCGGGCCGTCGATGGGGGCCGGCCGGCGGGCGGCGCGCGAGGCCACCACCAGTTGGCTGCGCGCGTATGCGAGGGCGATCGGATCGTCGCCCGTCGCCGTATCCCGACGGAAGTCGCCGGTGCCGAACGCGATGCGGAACGTCGACGACGCCGAGGCGATCTGCTCGACGTGCTGCAGCCCGCGCGCGGTCTCGACGAGCGCGAGGATCCGCGTTCCGTCGGGCAGGCGATCCGCGGTGTCGTAGATGTGCGAGGCCGACTCGCTCTTGGCCAGCATGATGCCCTCGAGCCCCTCGGCCCGCCCGAGGGCGTCGCAGTCGTCGTTCCAGAAGTCGCTCGCCGCGTCGTTGATGCGCACCCAGGCGCGGTGCCCGCTGTTCAGCCACTCGCGGGTGTCGCGGCGCGCCTGCTTCTTGTCGTTCGCGGCCACCGCGTCCTCGAGGTCGATGATGATCGCGTCGGCGCTGGAGGCGAGGGCGACCTCGAACAGCTCGGGGTGGGAGGCGGGCACGAGCAGCCAGGAGCGCGCGATGGCGGGAGAGATGGTGCGATGGGTCACACACTCCAGCCTATGGGAGTCGCGGCCCCGGCTCCTGGGCGACGCGTCGGTACGTCGTATCGGCACGCTGCGCACGCCGGCCCCGTCCGACGACGGTCGGGGCCGGCGCGCCTCAATCGAGCTGCGCCTCGGCCTTCGCCCGGGCGCGCAGCTCCTTCTCGTGGATCGGCCACTCGCCCGCGGCGATCCGCTCCTCGATGTATGCCTGGGCCTCCGCCTGCCGCTCCGCCTCGATGCCGGTGGCGATCTCGGCGCGCAGCAGCTCGGGGGTGAGCCCGAAGGCCTCGACGAGCTCGAGGGCCACCTCGCGAACCCTGCCGATGAGCCGGCCGATGTACGCGCTGACCGCCTCGACGCGGCTGCCCGAGAGGCGGCCGTTCACGAGGTACCAGGTGGCGTGCCGCTCGATGAGGGTGAGGCCGAAGAGATCGCGCAGCCAGGTCATGGCCTTCAGCGTGTCGCCGTCGAAGCGCGAGAGCTCCTCGGTGAAGGCCTCCCACTGCAGCAGCTCGCCGTGGGCGCGGGCGGCCTCGATGAGCGTGTGCTGCTGCGCGTTGAACGCCGCGGCCTGCGCGACGGCCTTCGCCGCCTTGTCGCCCTTCGGCACGCCCTTCGTCGAGTCCCGCAGCGCCATCGCGACCTCGGCGACCATCGTCTGCACGCGGTCGGTCAGCAGCGCGTGCTGCGCGTCGGCGCTGCGCACGTGCTCGACGGAGCGGGCGATCCGCCCGAGGTCGGCGATGCTCTGACCGATCTGCCGCAGCCCGAAGCGGGTGAGCCCCTCCCCGACCTGGCCGACCGCGGCCTTCGCCAGCGCGGCCGTATCGGCGTCCTTGAACTGGGCCGCGTAGTCGGCGAGCAGCCGCTTGCCGACGAGCTGCAGCAGCACGTTGTTGTCGCCCTCGAAGGTGACGTAGATGTCGAGGTCGTGGCGCAGCCCGGTGAGGCGGTTCTTCGCCATGAAGCCTGCGCCGCCGCAGGCCTCGCGCGCCTCCTGCAGCGTGTCGAGGGCCGCCCAGGTCGACAGCGGCTTCAGCGATGCGGCGAGCGTCTCCAGATCCTCCCGCGCCTCGTCGCTGTCGTTCGTGCCCGAGAACACCTCGTCGAAGGCGGTGAGCAGGCGGTGGTCGGCGAACTGCATCGCGTAGGTCTGCGCGAGCAGCGGCAGCAGGCGGCGCTGGTACTGGCCGTAATCGAGCAGCACGGTGTCACGGCCGTCGGGGCCCGGGAACTGGCGACGCTCGCTGCCGTAGCGGATCGCGATGGCGAGCGCCGCCTTCATCGCGTTCACCGCGGCGCCGTCGAGCGACACCCGGCCCTGCACGAGCGTGCCGATCATCGTGAAGAAGCGGCGGCCGGGGCTGTCGATCTGCGAGCTGTACGTGCCGTCGGCGGCCACGTCGCCGTAGCGGTTCAGCAGGTTCTCGCGCGGGATGCGCACGTGCGTGAAGTGCAGGCGCCCGTTGTCGATGCCGTTGAGGCCGCCCTTCACGCCGTCGTCCTCGGAGCCGACGCCGGGGAGCAGCTCGCCGTCCGGCGTGCGGATCGGCACGAAGAAGGCGTGCACGCCGTGGTTCACGCCCTTCGTGATGAGCTGCGCGAAGACGACCGCCGCCTGGCCGTGCAGGGCCGCGTTGCCGAGAAACTCCTTCCACGCCCCGCGGAACGGGGTGTGGATCTCGAACTCCTCGGTCTCCGGATCGTAGGTGGCGGTCGTGCCGACCGAGGCGACGTCGGAGCCGTGCCCGATCTCGGTCATGGCGAAGGCGCCGGGGATCTTCAGGCCGATGACGTCGGGCAGCCACTTCTCGTGGTGCTTCCGCGTGCCGAGGTGCAGGATCGCCGCGCCGAAGAGGCCCCACTGCACGCCGCTCTTGATCTGCAGCGAGGGGTCGGCGAAGACGAGCTCCTCGAAGGCGGCGAGGTTGCCGCCGTGGTTGTCTTTGCCGCCCAGGTCGACCGGGTAGGCCCGCTGGATCGCGCCCTCCTCGACCAGCAGGCCGAGCTGGCCGAGCACCCGCTCGCGCTGCTCGTCCATGGACAGCCCCGGGATGCTGTGGAAGCGCGGGTCGGATGCAAGGCGCCGGGATTCGAGGCGATCCGCCTTCCATTCGCCGAGCAGCGCATCGCTGATGGCCTCGATGTCGAGCTGAGGCTTGTGGTGCGGGGTCATGAAAGCTCCTCCGGAGACGATTCGATGAGCGGATGCGAGTGTGCTGCCAGGCTACGGCGACCGTCTGGAAGCGGCAATCTCCCGACGCCGAAGGCACAACGGGGGGCGGATCGAGCCCGGCCCGCCATTGTCGAATCCCTCTAAATGGCACGCTCCCGAGGTGGAGCTATAGCTCAATCCCGTAGAGGTTCGGCTCGGGGTGCAGGAGCACGCCGAACTCGGATTGCACGCGCTGCACCACGTAGCGCGCGAGCTGGGCGACATCGCCCGCGGTCGCGCCGCCGAGGTTGGTGATCGCGAGCGTGTGCTTGGACGAGATGGCGGCGCCCGAGCCCGGCAGGCGGAAGCCGCGGGAGATGCCGGAGTGCTCGATGAGCCACGCCGCCGAGAGCTTCAGCGTGCGCGGCGAGGGAGAGGGCGGCACTCGCAGCGGCACGCCGGCCGCGAGCTCCTCGAAGGTGGTCACGGCCGCCTCGGCCTCGTCCCCTGCCACGGGGTAGCGCGGCGCACCCGGCGGCAGTTCTCGGGCGAAGCGCTCGGAGACGATGGGGTTGGTGAAGAACGATCCGGCGCTCCAGGTGTCGTGATCCGCCTCGTCGAGCACCATGCCCTTCGAGGCGCGCAGCCGCAGCACGGCGCGTCGCAGCTCGCGCAGCGAGACCCGGTCGCCGATGGTCACCCCCAGCTCGTCGGCCAGCTGGCCGTACGCGATCGGCTGCGAGGGCGGGTTCTCGCGGTCGGGGTCGGCCTCGAGCACGATGTCGATCGACAGCACCACTCCCTCGCGCCCGGGCTCGGACGCCGACCCCTTGAGCACGGAGCTGCGGTAGCCGAACTCCAGCTCGGCCGCGCTCAGGCGGATCGCCTCGCCCAGCTCGGCGTCGAGGAACTCGACGGAGTGCAGCACGCCCGCCAGCTCCTGGCCGTAGGCGCCGATGTTCTGCACCGGTGCCGCCCCGGCGCTGCCCGGGATGCCCGAGAGCGCTTCGATCCCGCTCCAGCCGCGCTCCACGCAGGCGGCGACCAGGGCGTCCCAGTCGTGCCCGGCCTGCACCCGCAGGCGCACGCGATCCTCGCCGAGCGACTCGTCCTCGACCCGGGCGATGCCCTCGCTGCGCACGAGCAGCACGGTCCCCGGAAAGCCCTCGTCGCAGACGACCGTGTTCGATCCGCCACCGAGCAGCAGCCAGGGCTCGCCCGCGTCCCAGAGCTCGCGGGTGCGTGCGGCCAGCTCATCGGCGTCGCGGGCGGTGATCACCCGCTCGGCGGGACCGCCCACCCGCATGGTGGTGAGCTCGGCGAGCGTGGTCAATCGAACGCCACCGCCAACTGGCTCTTGCCGAGCACCGTCTGCTCGCCGAAGACGACCCTGAGGTCGATGCGCGCCGTGCGCAGCGCGGAGTCGAGCGCGCCGACGGTCGCGGTGACGGCGATCTCGGCACCGGCGTCCGCCTCGACGGGCACCGGCCGGGTGAAGCGCACCTGGTAGTCGACCACGCGGCCCGAGGCACCCAGCCAGTCGGTCGCGACGGACGCGGCCGCGCCCATGGTCAGCATGCCGTGCGCGAGCACGCCGGGCAGACCCACCGACCGCGCCACGTCGTCGCGGTAGTGGATGGGGTTGAAGTCGCCGGAGGCCCCGGCGTACCGCACCAGGATGTCGCGGGTGAACAGGATCGTCCGCTCGGCGACCACGTCGCCGACTGCCAGCGCGTCGAAGCTCGGACCGCTCATGCCGCCGCCCCCGTTTCGTCGGCCGCGCGCACGACGAGCGTGGAGATCGCGGTCACGACGTGATCGCCGGCCGCGTCGACGATCTCGGTGGCGGAGGTGACCATGCTGTTGCCGCCGAGCCGCTTCACGCTCGTCACCGTCATGGTGCCGGTGAGCTCGTCGCCCGCGACGATGGGGCGCGAGTAGGTGAAGCGCTGGTCGCCGTGCACGACGCGCGAGAAGTCGACCGCGGCCTCGTCGTCGGCGAGCAGCTGCTGCAGCGTGAGGTCCTGCACCGCGATGGCGAAGGTCGGCGGGGCGACGACGTCGGCGTAGCCGGCCGCGCGCGCGACCTCGGGATCGTGATGGAGCGGCGACCCGCTCAGCACGGCGCGGGCGAACTCGCGCACCTTCTCTCGCCCTACGAGGTAGGGGGCCGTGGGCGGGTACACCCTGCCCTGGATGTCCGGATTGACCATGCGCCCCAGTCTATCGATGCGCCGCGCGCTACCTGCCCCCGCCGAGCAGACCCTCGAGCAGATCGTCGAGGCCGCCCGCGGAGGCGCGGCCGCCGGACCCGCCGCCGAGGATGCCGCCCAGCAGATCTCCCAGGCCTCCGGAGGCCTGCGACTGCGACGAGCCGCCCGATCCGCCCCCGAGCATGCCGCCCAGCAGATCTCCCAGCACGCCGCCGAGACCGCCGGATCCCGCGCCCTCCGCCGATCCTCCGCCGATGCGCCCCGCGAGGAACTGCATCACGAGCGGGGCGAGCACCGGCAGCAGCTGCGGGATCAGCCCGGCGATCGCCGAGTCGCCCGACTGCGAACCGAGCGCCTGCGCGACGCTGTCGGTGCGGTCGCCGAGCACGTGGTTCACGATCTTCCTGCCGTCGTCGGTGTCGATGGCCTTCAGCTTCGGCCGCGCATCCGCATCGGCGTGCCGCTGCAGCGCCTGCGCGAGCTGCGCGGCGCCCTGTTCGTCGCTCGCGTTCACGGCCATGCCGCCGACGAGGCCGGGGAGCGCCTGGCGCACGGCCGTCTCCACGGTCGCCTCGTCGACGCCGAAGCGCCCGGCGAGATCCCCGAGGGGCACTCGGGCCAGCAGTTCATCGAAATCGGTGTCGTTCGCCACGGGCCGCCTCCTGGTGAGTCGCGACCCGGGGAGCCGAGTCGACTGGTGGGACTCCAGGCTACCGCCGCGCGACCGGGTCACTGTGCGCTTCGGCAACGGAAACGCCCGAGCTTTGGCTCGAAGATCCAACGCCTCGCCCCCGCCCTCCAATAAGCTGGGCTCCATGTCGCGCATTCGCAAAGTGCTCATCGCCAACCGCGGTGAGATCGCCGTCCGCATCATCCGCGCCGCCGCTGACAGCGGCATCGCCTCGGTCGCCGTCTACGCGGATCAGGACCGCGACGCGCTGCACGCGCAGCTCGCCGACGAGGCCTACGCGCTGAACGGCACGACGAGCGCCGAGACCTACCTCGTGATCGACAAGATCCTCGCCGTGGCGCGCCGCTCGGGCGCCGACGCCGTGCACCCCGGCTACGGCTTCCTCGCCGAGAACGCCGAGTTCGCGCGCCGCGTGATCGCCGCGGGCCTGACGTGGATCGGCCCGAGCCCCGAGGCCATCGAGCGCCTGGGCGACAAGGTCTCGGCCCGCCATGTCGCCGAGAAGGTCGGCGCACCGCTCGCGCCCGGCACGAGCGACCCGGTGCAGAACGCGGAGGAGGTGCTCGCCTTCGTCGGCGAGCACGGCCTGCCGGTCGCCATCAAGGCGGCGTTCGGCGGCGGCGGGCGCGGCCTGAAGGTCGCCTACGAGCGCGACGAGGTCGCCGAGCTCTTCGAGTCGGCCACGCGCGAAGCGGTCGCGGCGTTCGGCCGCGGCGAGTGCTTCGTCGAGAAGTACCTCGAGAGGCCGCGCCACGTCGAGACGCAGTGCCTGGCCGACCAGCACGGCAACGTCGTGGTC
>CALMSE010000201.1 GCA_937872275.1 uncultured Leucobacter sp.
TCCAGGCCAGCAGAAACCAGCCATATCGAATGTCACCCACTCATGCAGCAGACCCTTGTTCCTCCATCCAGGAGCGCACGTCGGAGAGCGCGAACCTCAGGCGTTTCCCGAAGCGATAGGCGCGGGGCCCGAGCCCGCGAGTGCGCCAGTCGTAGATCGTGGAGAGCGGCACGCCGAGATACTCGGCAAGCTCCGCCATGTCGAGGAGCGGTTCGAGACCGGGGTGCGGGGGCGGCGTGGCTGTCATAGGGATCAGGTGCACTGTTTCGACACCGATGACGAGCAATCAGCAGCGACCGCATCCTGCCAGAAGGCTGGTCTGTCGAGAGGGCTACGAGGTGGAGTTCTACATGGGTTTTACGTGGCCGGTTCAAGTTCTACAACCTAAAAAGTCGCGGAAACCGTAAGGTTTCCGCGACTTTCGTGGTCGGGATGACAGGATTTGAACCTGCGACCCCGTCGTCCCGAACGACGTGCGCTACCAAGCTGCGCCACATCCCGATCGTGCCGAAGCACGCCCTCCAGCTTAGCGGGTCCGCCGCCGATCGCGAAAACGAAGATGGGCGGGCGAGACCGGCCGCGGGCCGCCGCTCCCGCGGGCGCCGCGAGAACCCGCTGCGGCGAATGCGCTCAGGCCGTGGGCAGCCGAACCGAGACGAGCCATGCGTCGTCGACGGGGCCGGCGCTGAACTCTCCGCTGACGCCCAGTACGCGCTCGGCCATGCGATTCAGCCCGGTGCCCGTGGAGGGCAGATCGCGGCGCGGCGCCTCGGGGAGCGGACTGCGGATGGTCAGCCCGACCGCTTCGGGACCGAGATCGAGGGCGAATCGCACCTCTCCCGGCCCGGCGTATTTGAGGATGTTCGTCGCCGACTCGCGGACGATTCTCGCCAGGATGATCTCGACGCCCCTGGGGATGCTCTCGTCGCTCGGGTCTCCGTCGCACACGGTGGCGTGCCCGGCCGCCTCGAACTCGGCGCCGGCCTCGTCGATCGCCTCGGCGAGATCTCCCGAGGGGACACCGGTGCCGCGCGGAGAATCCTCGGCCAGCTCGATGACGAAGCGGAGATCGCTCAAGGCCTTCCGGGCCGCGACGCGGATCGCCTCCTGGGATTCCGCGCGCATGGCCTCGTCATCGAGCAGTTGCACGTGCAGGGCGATGATGGTCAGGTAGTGCGCAATGCTGTCGTGGAGCTCGCCGGCGATCCATCGACGCTCGGCGAGAATGGCCTCTCGCTCGCGTTCCGCCTGCTCGATGAGCTCGTTCTCCAGGCGATGCCCGCGCGCATACGCCGTTCTCAGGGCGAGGCCGACCCCGCCCGCGAACGCGGCGACGATCAGCGCGAGCGCGACGTTTGCCGGCCCGGTCTCGCCGGTGCCGAACCCCAAGGCGAAGAGCGCGGTCGAGACGAGCAGGCCCCCGATATAGCTGATCACCAGCGGTGTGGCCGCCAGTCTCAGCACGGGCGCCGCTGCAGTGGCCCCCGCGAGCAGCCCCGCGATCCCGTTGTCGGTGAGGAACGACAGCGCTACGGCGACGGCGAGCGCTGATGTGGCCACCAACGGCGACCAGATGTAGAGGGCGAAGATCAGAGTGGTGGAGATACTGAGTGCGCTGAGGAGAGGATCGGCATCGGGATTGCTGATGAATCCGATGAAGTCGACTGTCGCCGCGCCGCCGACGATGATCAGCAGCACGATGCGCTCCGGGAGGCTCAACCGCTCTGCCTGCCCCAACAGGGATCGGCGAACGTCTCCACCGGCCTCCGTGCGCCTCGACATCCCCTCAGTATTCCGTACCGGGCGGATCAACGAAAGCCCAGGAAGTATGCGAGTGCATTCCAGAAAGTCATGGCCGAAACACCTCCTTCGTGTTAGCTGTTCGTCCTGCGTTCAGTACCGTGCGGATCAACGGAATCCGAGAAAGTATGCGAGTGCATTCCAGAAAGTCATGGCCGAAACACCTCCTTCGTGTTAGCTGTTCGTCCTGCGTTCAGTACCGTGCGGATCAACGGAATCCGAGAAAGTATGCGAGTGCATTCCAGAAAGTCATGGCCGAAACACCTCCTTCGTATTAGCTGTTCGTCCTGCGTTCAGTACCGTGCGGATCAACGGAATCCGAGAAAATATGCGAGTGCATTCCAGAAAGTCATGGTCCAAACACCTCCTTCGTATTAGCTGTTCGTCTTGCCTTCACTCCCCTGCGGATCAACGGAAACCGAGGAAGTATGCGAGTGCATTCCAGAAAGTCATGGCCGAGACACCCCCCTTGTGCTAGCTGTTTGTCCTGACTTGATCCATCCTTTCGGGCTCGATCACCGCCCGCATCGGACTAGTTGGCAGATTATGACTAGACGAAGGTCTAATGCCTGCCGCTCGGGAAAAGGTCTATATATGCGCCGCTCTAGAATCTGTACATGAGCGAAATCCGGGTATTGATCACCGACGACGACCCGTTGGTGCGGATCGCACTCAAGCACTTCGTCTCGCGTGCGCCCGAGATCACCGTGGTCGCAGAGGCGGAGAACGGGGTCGAGGCGATCTCCGAGTTCGAACGGCTGCAGCCCGACATCGTGATGATGGACGTGCAGATGCCGGTCATGGGCGGCATCGAGGCCACGGGAGAGATCACGTCGCGCTGGCCGGGGGCCTGCGTGCTCGCCGTCACCACACTCGACACGAGGGACACCGTGCTGCCGATGCTGAGCGCCGGCGCCTCGGGCTACATGCTCAAGGACTCGAGCGCAGACGAGATCGTGAGCGCCCTGCGCCAGGCGCACCAGGGCACGAGCTCGCTCTCGCCGCGCATCGCGGCGATGCTGGTGCAGCACGTGCGCGAGGCCAAGCCCGCGGGATCGGCGGGAGAGCTCGAGGCGCTCACCGAGCGCGAGTCGGAGGTGCTGGGGCATCTCGCGCAGGGCATGTCGAACGCGGAGATCGCGGGGACCATGCACGTCTCGGAGGGAACGGTCAAGGCGCACCTCGGGAGCATCATGTCGAAATGGCAGGTTCGCGACCGCGTGCGGGTACTGGTCACGGCCGCGCGCGCGGGGCTGGTCGACTTCAGATAGGGGCCCGTCGCCCCGGTGCGGAGACGGCCGCGACGACCCGATGTGGAAGACTTGACGGGTGCCACAACTCCCCCGCCTGGTCGCCTTCGACCTCGACGACACCCTCGCCCCCTCGAAGTCGCCGGTGGACCCGCGGATGCTCGCGGTGTTCGCCCGCCTGCTCGGGCGCACCACCGTCGCGGTGATCTCGGGCGGCAACTTCGAGCAATTCGAGGCCCAGCTCGTGGATCGCCTCGAACGCTTCGAGCAGACGGGCGGAGTCGACGAGGCCGCGCTCGAGCGCCTGCACCTGCTGCCGACCTGCGGCACCCGGTACGAGCGGCGCGAGGGCGGCGGCTGGCGCACCGTCTACCGCGAGAACCTCACTCCGGAGGAGCGCGACGCGGCTCTCGCCGCCCTGCGCGAGGAGGCCGAGCGGCTGGGGCTCTGGGAGAGCGAGACCTGGGGCGAGATTCTCGAGGATCGCGGATCCCAGGTCACCTTCTCGGCGCTCGGCCAGCGAGCCCCCGTCGAGGTCAAGCAGGCCTGGGATCCCGATGGCGCGAAGAAGAACGCACTCCGGGCCGCCGTCGCCGCCCGGCTGCCGGGCCTCGAGGTGCGCAGTGGCGGATCCACCTCCGTCGACATCACCCGCACGGGCATCGACAAGGCCTACGGCATGAGGAGGCTCGCCGAGCACACCGGCATTCCCCTCGACGAGATGCTCTTCGTCGGCGACCGTCTCGACCCCGACGGCAACGACTATCCGGTGAAGGCGCTCGGCGTGCCGTGCCATGCGGTCGAAGGCTGGGAGGACACCGCCGACTTCCTGGAGCGGCTGCTCGCGGAGGACTGAGCCGGCCTCTCTGGAGGCACCGCCGCCGGCCACGAGACCGTGGTCTCGTGGCCCCGTGGCGGATCGACGCCGGAGCGCAGGCCGATCAGAGCAGCTTCGCCGTGTGGCCGCCGTCGGCGAACAGCGTGTGACCCGTGACGAACGACGACTGGTCCGACAGCAGGAACAGGATGACGGCCCCCATCTCCTCCGGCGTGCCCGTGCGGCCCAGAGGGATCGGAGCGGTCGCGCCCGCGAAGATCGCGTCCTCGTCCTCCGCCGACATGTCGGGCAGGAAGTGGCGCACCTGCTTCGTGCGGATCGTGCCGGGGGCGAGCGCGTTCGAGCGGATCCCGTCGCGGGCGTAGCGCGTCGCGAGCGAGGTCGAGAGCTGCCGCGTCGCGGCTTTGCTCATGTTGTAGACGAAGGTCGAGGTGCCGTCGAACTCCTGGCCACGGTACCCCGACGGCGAGGTGACGATCACGATCGAGCCCGACTGCTGCCGCACCATCACCGGGATGACGTGCTTGCAGATCAGGAACATGCCGCGCACGTTCACGCCCATGACGTGGTCGAACTCCTCGACGCTGACCTCGTCGATGTCCTTGAAGTGCATCAGGCCGACGTTGGAGACCAGGCCGTCGATACGGCCCCATCTCTCCGTCGCCGCGGCGACGATCGCCTCGGAGGTCGATTCCACCGAGATGTCGCCGGCGACGATCAGGTGCCCCTCCCCCGGCAGCTCCTCGATCAGAGAGGTGAGATACTCCTCTCGCAGGTCGTTGAGCACGAGCCGAGCGCCCGCGGCGGCGAGCACCCGCGCGGCGCCCGCGCCGATCCCGCTGCCGGCCCCGGTGACGACCACGACGCGGTCGCGCATGGGCTCCGAGCTCATCCAGTCGGCCTTCGCCCAGCCGCTCATTCGATGCTCCCGAGCAGCGGGAAGTCGATCGCGAAGCGCCACCCGCCGTCGGCGCCGCGGCGCAGCACGTCCGCAGCGCGACCGGAGTTGCTGATCCGCAGCCCGTCGGGCCCGATCGCCTCCATGTTCCAGTGGTTCAGCACGAGCGCGACGTCGCCGGCCTCCTGCACCCAGTCCACCCGGTTGTTCATCGTCGGCTTCAAAGCCGCGAACCCCTCGACGGCCTCGCGGATCGCCGCGCCGCTCGCGATGGTGTCGGCGTCGACGGCGAAGGTCGCGGTGGGGTCGTAGAGCTCCATCAGCCCCTCGACATCTCCCTCCTTGACGCGCGCCACGAACAGGTCGCCCACCTCGAGGGGGGTCTTCGCAAGTTCGGCCATGTCTCTCTCCTTCAGTTCAGCGGGAATCGTGTGAATCGGTGACCGCGGGATCGCGGGATCGCGGGATCGCGGCTCAGTAGTACGGGTCGACCTGCGGGGCGGGCGGCTCCATGCCGAGCTCCATGCGCCCGAAGCGCTCGCCGGTGCCGTCGAACTCGAAGAGGATGTGGTTCGACATGGTGTGCATGTCGCGCCACAGCTTCTGGAACCGGTTCGCGTCCTGCAGGCCGCGAGCCCCGGCGACGGTCTTCAGCGACTCGATGGCCTGCACCATCAGCCGCGCCGCGTACACCATGTCGCGTCGGCAGACGACTCGCTGGCGGTAGTCGAGCGAGGCGGCGCCGCAGATCGTCGCGAGGTTGCTCTCGAGCAGCAGGCGAGCGGCCTGGATCGCGCCGGCCGCCTCCGTGACGCGGGTCTGCGTCTGCACACGATCGCGCACACTCCGACCGGTCGTCGACGAGACGCGGGTCTGGATCCACTCCAGCAGCTGCTCGTAGGCGCCCTGCACGGTGCCGAGCATGACCATGCCGATCAGGGTGCTGTTCACCGGAGGGAACGGCAGCGAGTAGACCGGGTTGGGCAGCGGATCGGGGTTGCCGTCGGCGCCGTCCCCGCCGGCGGCCCAGCCCACCGGGATGACGCGATGCTCGGGCACGAACACGTCGTCGACGGTGACGGTCGCGCTGCAGCTGCCCCGCAGGCCCAGGTTGCGCCAGTCGTCGGCGTAAGAGAACTGCCCGGTCTCGAACATGAAGAAGTGCAGCCCGGGCTCGTCGATATTGGTGACGATCGCCCCGCCGAGGAACCAGTCGGCGTGGTCGATGCCGCTGCCGAACTCCCAGGTGCCTCTGACGCGGTACCCGCCGTCGACCTTCTCGGCCCGACCGCTCGGGGCGAAGATGCCCGCGGAGTGCACCGACGGATCGCTCCAGTACTCGGCCTGCGCCTCTTCGCGGAAGTGCGCGATGAGCCAGTCGTGCGCGCCGAGGAACATCGTGCACCACGCCACCGAGGCATCCCCGCGGGCGAGCTCATAGGTGACGCGGGCCATCGTCTCGATGCCGAGCTCCTTGCCGCCCCAGACCTTGGGGGTGAGGATGCCGAGGAGGCCGGCACCGGCCACATCCTCCAGCGTCTCGGCCGGGAGCCTGCGCAGCCGCTCGGTCTCGGCGGCCCGTCCGCGCAGCGTCGGCACGAGCTCCCGCGCGGCCCCGATCAGCTGCTCGCTCAGCTCGGCATCGCCCACCGCGGTCCGCGTCGAGCCCTCTGTGACAGTCATCTCCGACTCCCGCTTCTTTCCTGGTTCCGTCTCGGATGCATTTCTCCCGATTAGCGACGAAGCTACGAGCAGGCGCACAGGCGCGACCATCCCCCAACAGGGTCAACCTCCCCGATACACCCGTTCGGGGGATCAACCGCCTCGCGACCGCGTGATTGTATTCGAACGTGTCAAACATCGAACTCATCGGCGAGTCCTGCGCCATCGCAACCGTCCCCATGGTCGACATCCACGGCCGCCGCAGCCGCATCGCATCGCCGCTCGGGGCGATCACCCTCGGCGAGCGCGCCACGGCGCGCGCACTCGGCTACGAGCTGCGCACGCTCGATGCCGACCTCTCGATCGAGAAGCAGCAGGCCGACATCGCCGAGCTGATCGCGGCCGGCGTCACCGCCATCACCACCTGGTCGCTCGATCGCGAGCCGCTCGAGTCGCTGTACCGCCGGGCGCGCGAGGCGGGGATCCCGATCGTCGGCTTCAACTCGGAGTCCGAGTTCATCTCGACCGTGATCAAGCAGGAGCCCGACTTCTCCGACCTGCCGGGCGAGCGCGCGGCCGCCTACATCGCGGATCGCATTCCCGGGGCGAAGGTCGTCGTCATCGGCGGGCCGCCGCTGCCGGCCCTCCTCCACCGCGAGCGCTCCTTCATCGCGGCGGCGGAGGCCCGGGGCCTCGAGATCGTCGCCCGCGGCGACAACTCCGGCGACTTCAGCGAGACCGCGATGCCCGTCGTGCGCGAGCTGCTCGACCGCCACCCGGGTGCGCAGGCGATCTGGTGCTTCAACGACCTGTCGGCGCTGGGGGCTGCGAACATCCTCTTCGAGCGCGGCATCCCGGCCTGGTCGGGCGACCGCGAGGGCGTGATCGTCAGCGGCGTCAACGGCATGCAGCAGGCCGTCGACGCCATCGAGGCGGGGCTGATGACCTTCACCCACGACGGCATGCTCACGGACGCCGGCGTCGCCGCGATCCGGGCCCTCGCACCCGTGCTGACCGGGTCCGGCACGATCGACGACATGCCCGCCGAGCTCATCACCCCGCCGTCGCGGCTGATCGACGTCACGAACACCGACACCTACGTGCCGTGGGCCGACCGAGTGGAGGGGTGAGCGGATGCGACCGTTCGAGGACACCCGGTTCTGGGATCGCTTCGTCGAGGCGCTGAACGGCGACGCGCTGTGGCGCGAGACCGCCTGGCACTATCCGGGCCGCTGGGAGGTCGGCACCTCGGAGGGCCTCGTGACCATCGACGTGCGAGACGGCCGCGCGGTCTCCATCGCCCGCGGTCCGCACCGCATGGGCGCGCGCCTGACCGTGCGCGGTGAACAGGAGGCGTGGGATCGGCTGCTCCGCTCGGAGACCGACTGGTTCAAGGCCTCGCAGACGGGCGACCTGGAGGTCTCGGGCGACGTCGTCGGGGCGTTCCGCAACGTGCGGGCGCTGTGGCGCTTCGTCGAGCTCGCCCAGTCGCTCGTAGGCGCGCCCCCTCCCCCGGCGCCGGCCGCCGATGCGGTGCCCTCCGGCGCGGAGACCACCGGGCGCTACATCGACGTCGGCGGCCTGCGCGTGCACGTCGAGGAGGCGGGATCGGGCCGGCCCATCATCTGCTTCCACGCGGCGGGCACCGACGGCGCGCTGTTCCGCAACGTGCTGGCGGGGCTCTCCGATCGCTACCGGGTGATCGCGGTCGACGCCCCCGCTCACGGGCGCTCATCGCCGCCCGAGGGCGGCGCCTTCACCCGTCTGGAGCAGTTCGCCGACTTCCTCGAGGCGACGATCGCCGCGCTGGAGCTGGAGCGCCCGATCCTGCTCGGCTGCTCCCTCGGAGCGAACCTCACCCTCGAGCTCGCCTCGCGCAGGCCGGGGGCCTACGCGGCGGTCGTCTCCGCGCAGGGCGCGGATCACACCCCGAATCTCAACCCCGACATGGTCGACCTGTTCGCGGCGAACGGGCAGCTGATCGTCGGCCAGTGGGGCCACTCGCTCACGGGCTCGCGCACCTCGCCGCGGCGCCGCGCCGAGGTGGAATGGGTGCTCAGCCGGGCGACCCCGGAGGTGATGGTCGCGGATCTGCGCTGCTACAACGGCTTCGACGCCCGCGAGCGCACCCCGCTGATCGACTGCCCGGTGCTGCTCGTCCGGGGCGACGAGGACTGGCTGGTGCCGCTCGCGCAGGTCGAGGCGACGGCCTCGCGCATCCCCGATGTCGAGATCGCCGAACTCGCGGGAACCGGGCACCACCCGATGATCGAGAACCCGGAGGAGTTCAACGAGGCCGTGCGGGGCTTCCTCGCGAAGCACGACCTCTGACCCGAGAGTCGAAGCCCCGGACATCGATTCGGATGTCCGGGGCTTCGCCGTATGCGCTCGGGGTCAGGCCCGATCCTGCTCCAGCGCCATCGCCGGCAGCCGCTCGATCAGCTCCGGCAGCAGCCCGTTGGCCACGGCGCGCGTGACGTCGTTGTGGTAGTCGCGGGAGAAGAACAGCTGCCCGTTCCGCACGCCGACCACGATGATGTTCGGGTTGAGCACGGTCTCGTCGCCGACGCGGCTGCGGTAGTTCCACTCCGCGATCACCACCTCGGGATCCGCGGTCTCGTGCACCCTCAGATCCTCGATGGCGAGGTCCTCGTACATGCGCAGCATGCCGGCGGCCTGCGGGGAACTGAGGCCGCGGACGAGGTCGTCGCGGGTCATCTCGACGCGCTGCGGCAGGGCGAACTCCACGGACACCACGACCTCATCGCCGTAGAGCTTCAGCGCGGCCTCGTAGTCCCGCGCCGCCATCCGGTGGATCAGCTCGGTGACGACCTCGGCGGGGGTGCGAGCGGCGGGGGTGCGAGCGGCGGTGGGATCGGGCATGAGACGAACCTTTCTCTCTTTCAGCCGGCGGATACGGCGGCTGGCACCTCGGCGACGACCGTGTAGGCCGTCGGGTCGAAGACCGACAGCACCTCCTGCATGTGCGCGAGGTTGCCGGGCCAGGCCGCCTTGTTGCCGCCCGACTCGTCCTGAGAGTAGTTGGTGCAGGCGCCGGAGAGGCTCGCACCCGCGGCGAGCACCGCGTCGGCCTCGGCCTTCCACTGCAGCTCGGCGGCCTCGTCGACCTCCATCGCGCGGATGCCGTGCTCGCGATAGTACTTGATCGCCTCGATCACGTACCGGCTGGTGACCTCGCCGTTCGCGAGCCCGTCCCAGATCTGACCGTTCGGGCCCGGTCCGCCGAAGAACAGGTTGGGGCAGCCGGAGATCGACATCCCCTTGTAGGAGCGCGGGTGATCCCCCTGATACTCCCCCGCGGTCGCGCCGTCGCGGCGGACGATGCGGTGGCGGATGTGCCCGCCGAAGTAGAAGCCGGTGGCCAGCACCACGGTGTCGACCTCGAACTCGCGCCCGCCGCTCGAGCGGATGGTGCGCTCGCCGAGCGATGCCGCCCCTTCCCGCAGCACGGTGACGTTGGGCTGCTGCAGCGCGCTGTACCAGTCGTCGCTGCTGCCGGGGCGCTTGCAGCCGATGGGGTGCGCAGGCGTCAGCAGCGCGCGCAGCTCGGGATCCGGCACCTGCTCCCCCAGCGAGGCGAGCGCGGCCTCCTCCACCTGCTTGGCCCCCTCCGGATCCTGCCCGAGGATGACCGAGGTCCAGAACCCCTCGCCCCAGGCGAGGAGCTCTTGGCGGCGCTGGTGGATGATCCCGGGATCGTCCTTCAGCTCCTGGATCTCCTCCTCCGAGAAGCGCCGCTCGCCCTTCGGCCCCACCCAGTTCGGGGTGCGCTGGAAGGAGATGACCTCCCGGGCGACGCGCTGCATCGCGGGCACGATCTGAAGCGCGGAGGATCCGGCCCCCACGACCGCGATGCGGTCGCCCTCGCCCGTGTAGCCGCTCGGCCATTCCGAGGAGTGGAAGATGCGGCCCGCGAAGGTCTCACGGCCCGGCAGCTCCGGTTCGATCGGCTCCTCGAGGAAACCGGTGATCAGGTAGACGAAGTCGGCGAGGTAGGTGGGGCCGTTCGTGGCGACCTCCCAGCGGGCCTCGTCCTCGCGCCAGCGCGCCTCGAGCAGTTCGGTGTCGAAGTGCGTCTTCTCGTACAGCCCGTTGTCGCGGGCGACGCCCTGCAGGTACTCCTCGACCTCGTCGCTGTTCGGGTGGGTGCCCTTCCAGTCGTAGCTCAGCGCGAAGCCGAGCTGGTAGAGGGCGATCTCGGCGTCGGTGCCGCAGCCGGGATACTTGTTCTGGTACCAGGCGCCGCCGAAATCGCCGTGCTTGCCGATGATGATGAGGTCATCGAGGCCGGCCCGCTGCAGCATCGACGCCGCCGCAATCGCATTGCCCCCGGTTCCCACGATGAGGATCGTGGTCTCGATCTGCCGCGTCATCGCGCGCTCCTCTCCTCGTAGCGGCCGGAGGCCGACTGGCGCAGCCCCTCGTCCACGACGCCGAGCCCCTCGAGGGCCAGGCCGAAGCCGTGCAGCTCGTGAAAGAGTCCCTTGACGTGGTGGCCCAGCAGCAGGCGCGTGTAGCGCAGCGCGAGCCGGTTCTGCCGCGCGAGCCCCTCCGCGAGCTCCCACGCGCGGTCGAGCAGGCGGTCGCGGGGCATCAGCTCGTTGACGAGGCCCATCTCCTTCGCCTCCTGCGCGGTCACCTCCTGCCCCGTCATCAGGTAGTAGCTGCCGCGCACCTTGCCCATCAGCAGGGGCATCACGATGTGCAGCCCGTCGCCCGGCGCGGTGCGGAACAGGAAGTGGCCCGCGTCCTGCAGGTACACGTCGTCCGCGGCGAGGATGATGTCGCTGAGCAGCGGGATCTCGGCGTGCCACATGGCCGGGCCGTTGAGCGCGGCGATCACGGGGGCCTGGATGCCGAGCAGGTTGCGGAGCATCAGTTCGGCGTGCCAGCGGTCGCGCTCCCAGCCCACCGGGTCCAGGATCGGGTAGGGCTCGACGCCCGGCTTCGGGCCGCTGAAGACGTCGCCGGTGCCGGTCAGGATCACGACGCGGAGATCGGGGTCGTGCGCGAGCTCGCCGAAGGCGCGCGAGAGATCCTCGCGGGGCCCGTCGCCCCAGTGCAGCGGCCCGCCGTCGGTGTGCAGACGCAGCTCGACGATGCCGTCCCTCCGCGTGAGTTCGATGTGCTGGTAGGTCATGACGCGCTCTCCTCCGAGTCGTTCGCATCGGCCGCGGGGCCGGCCTCGATGAGGTGCTTGATCAGGTGCATCTCGACCTCCCAGGTGTGAAAGGTCCTGGCCCAGATCTCCGGCCGGTCGTTCCGGCCGCGCCAGACGGTCATGGTGATGACCGAGCTGCCCTCGGGATGCCCGAGCGGTGCGCCGTCGATCACCCGCGCCTCGACCTTGTGCAGCATCGCGTCGGCCGCGGCGCCCACCCGGTAGTCGACGAGCCGCAGCCCGGGGTCGCCCTCGATCCGCACGAAGTGCTCGCCGCCGTCGAACAGCGACCGCCCGACCCAGAGGTCGTCGCCGACGAGCCGGCGATCCCAGCTGCCGAGCGCCCAGTTGGACTGCTGCTCGCCGCTCGCCATGAAGGCGAACGCCGCATCGGGGGTCGCGTTCACGACGATCGACGCGGTGTGCGCGTACAGGGCATCGGCAGGCATGGGCGGTCCTCTCGTCGGTCGGTAGAACCGACGGTAGCCACTCGCCCCGCGCCGCCCCTATCCCTCGATCAGGGCAACTGCGGCCGATCCCCCGATCGAGGGAAGGGCAGGTCTACCGCTCGAGCTCGGCGCGACCGCGGACCGAGTCGGCGAGCAGCATCCGCGTCAGCGCGGCGCGCGAGTTGACGCCCAGCTTGCGATAGATCTGCTTCAGGTGCTGCCGCACGGTGTGCGGGCTCAGGAACAGTCGCTCGGCGACCTCGCCGCTCGTCATGCCGTCGACGATCAGCTCGGCCACCTGCTGCTCCCGCTCGGTCAGCCGGGGCTCGACGATGGTGGTGAGCGAGACCGCAGGGGTCGGGCCCTGCTCCTGGAGCACCGTGACGATGGTGCCCGGCATCTCCGGCAGCTCGTAGCTCTGGGCCGTGACCCGGGACCGGCGCCCCGACCGGGTCTCGATCTCCGCCTCGCTGTGGCCGGGCACCCGCCCGCCGACGCGCGCGGTGAGGTGGTTGAGCAGCCCCTCCCCGTTGCGCAGCTCGTCCATCAGCTTCCTGGCCTTCGCGTTGAAGGTTCGGGTGCCCTCGCGGCCGTTGCTGACGATCACCGGCGAGGGCATGCAGTCGAGGGCGCCCGCG
>CALMSE010000202.1 GCA_937872275.1 uncultured Leucobacter sp.
TCGAGCCCGAGCGCGCGCCGGGCTGGCGCCGACTCACGTGCGACCCCGCGCCGCTCCTCGGCCTCCCCTCGCTCGCACAGCGCGACGAGGCGGCCGACGAGCTCGCGCGCCGCGAGCGCATCTTCGCGAGCGCGCAGGAGCGCTACTACGAGCGCCCCATGCAGATCGAGCGCGGCTGGCGGCATCACCTCGTCGACACGACGGGCCGCAGCTACGTCGACATGGTGAACAACGTCTCCGGCCTCGGCCACGGCCACCCCGGAGTCGGGGACGCGGTGAACCGGCAGATCCGCATCCTGAACACCAACTCGCGCTTCCTCTACCGGGAGCTCGCCGAGTACAGCGAGCGGCTGCTCGCGCTGCTGCCGCAGGGCTCCGACCTCGACACCGTGCTGCTCGTGAACAGCGGCTCGGAAGCGGTCGACCTCGCGCTGCGCCTCGCCCAGGCCGCGACCGGGAGGAAGACCATCGTGGCGCTGCGCGAGGCATACCACGGCTGGACGTACGCGTCGGACGCCGTGACGACGAGCGCCTACGACAACCCCTTCGCGCTCGAGAACCGGCCCGACTGGGTGCACGTCGCAGACGTGCCGAACCGCTACCGGGGCACCCATCGCGGCGAGGATGCGGGGCCGCGGTACGCGGCCGATCTGGGCGCCGATCTCGCGGCGCTCGCCGCCGGGGGCAGGCCCGCCGCGGCGTTCATCTGCGAGTCGGTGCTCGGCAACGCGGGGGGCGTGCTGCTGCCCGAGGGCTACCTCGCCGAGGTCTACGCGCGCGTGCGGGCGGCCGGGGGCCTCGCCATCGCCGACGAGGTGCAGGTCGGCTTCGGGCGCATGGGCACGAGCTTCTGGGGCTTCGAGCAGTCGGGCGTCGTGCCCGACCTCGTCACCATCGCGAAGCCCATGGGCAACGGCTTCCCCATCGGCGGGGTCATCACCTCGAAGCGGATCGCCGACGCGCTCGCGACCCAGGGCCAGTTCTTCGCCTCGACCGGCGGCAACCCGCTCAGCTGCCGGGTGGGCCTCGCCGTGCTCGACGCCATGCGCGACGAGGGGTTGCAGGAGAACGCGCGGGTGATCGGGGAACGGCTCAAGCGCGGCTTCGCCGGGCTCGCCGAGCGCTTCCCGATCGTCGGGCCGATCCACGGCGAGGGGCTGTACCTCGGCGTCGAGCTCGTGCGCGACCGCGAGACGATGGAGCCCGCCAAGGCGGAGGCCGCCGCGATCTGCGAGCGCCTGCGCGAACTCGGGGTGGTCGTGCTCACCACCTCCGAGCGCTCGAACGTGCTGAAGGTGAAGCCGCCGCTCTGCCTCACCGCCGAGAGCGCCGACTTCGTGCTCGCGCAGCTCGAGCGGGTGCTCGAAGAGGGCTGGTAGCGGCGAACCGGACGGGGACGACGACGGATCGCGGATCCGCCGCCGATCGCGGATCCGCCCGGCGCCGCGCTCAGCCGAGCGCCGAGAGCGCGAGCTCCACGAGGATCGCCCCCGCGACGATGATGAACACCGCTCCCGCGACGATGTCGATCACCGGGGTCGCGCGGCGGAACCAGCGCTGGAAGCCGCGCGAGGAGGTCAGGAGCACGTAGCTCGCGAACCAGGCGGCGCAGAGCGCGGTGAGGACGACGAGCACCGCGGCGCGGTCGAACCATCCGGCGTCGGAGGGCAGGATCTGCGAGAACAGCGCGGCGAAGAAGAGCAGTGCCTTCGGGTTCGACAGGTTGGTGATGAGGCCGAGCCTGAACGGATGGTCGGTGACTCGCGCGGCGACGGTCGTCTCGTCGGGGCTCCGCAGGCCGCGGATGCCCGCCCGGATGCTCTGCGCTCCCAGCCAGACGAGCACCAGCGAGCCGAAGATCTGCAGCACGGGCAGCGCCGCCGGCAGCGCGCGCATGAGGGCGGCGAGGCCCAGGAGCGAGGCGAGGGTCCAGATCGTGTTGCCGGCCGTGATGCCGGCGGCGGCGAGGAGGGCCTGGCGCCGGTCGCGAAGACCGAGCCGTAGCAGCAGGAGGCTGTCGGGCCCCGGCACGACGACGGCGACGCAGAAGGCGACGACGAGCGTCGTCCAGGCGGCCGGGGTCAACGGGGGATCCTCACCCGTCCATCCTGGCAGAGGCGGCGGTGCGGCGGCGCCCGCGCGGCCTGCGCGCGTGGACAAGGGCGCCTGCGTCTCGCGACAATCCGCGCGGGCGCCCGCTCGTCAAGCTGGGAGGGTGCGCGCAGAGTGCGCGCCGCAGAGGAGGCGGGACATGGACAGTTCGCAGACGACCGGGGAGGCGGCCGGAACCGCGGGTGCGGTGCAGCGCACCGATGTGCTGGTCGTGGGGAGCGGGCCCGCGGGGGCCTCGGCCGCGCTGATGCTCGCCCGCTACGGCCTCGACGTCACCGTCGTGACCCGGTCGAACTGGGTGGCGGACTCGCCGCGGGCGCACATCACCAACCAGCGCACCATGGAGGTGCTGCGCTCGATCGGCGTCGAGGACGCCTGCCGCTCGGTCGCGACGCCCGCCGAGCTCATGGCCAATCAGATCCTCTGCACCACGATCGCGGGCGAGGAGATCGCCCGCACCTGGTCGTGGGGCGGCGACCCGGCGCTGCGCGGCGACTACCTCACGGCGAGCCCGGGCCCCGGCTGCGACCTGCCGCAGGATCGCCTCGAGCCGATCCTGCTCGGCGAGGCCGCGCGGCTCGGCGCCCATCTGCGCTTCCGCACGCGTTTCGACCGATTGGAGCAGGACGACGAGGGCGTCACCGTGCACCTGACGAATCTGCTGACCGGCGGACCCGAGACGATCCGCGCCGCCTACGTGCTCGGGGCCGACGGCGGCCAGAGCGCGGTCGCCGAGGCCGTGGGCCTGCCGCTCAGAGGTCAGGCGGGCATGGCGGGCGCGATGAACGTGCGCTTCACCGCCGACCTCTCGCGCTACGTCGCGCATCGACCGGGCTCGCTCTACGCCGTGATCCAGCCCGATCGGGTCGACGGCATGGGCCACGCCATGATCCGCATGGTGCGCCCCTGGAACGACTGGGTCGTGGCCTTCGTGCACCTCGGCGAGCGCAACGCCCGCCTCACGAAGGAGGAGGCCGAGTACGAGATGCGCCAGCTCATCGGCGACGACTCGATCGACGTCGAGGTCACGGGGCTCTACCCCTGGCGCATCAACCACGTCGTCGCCGAACGGTACTCGGAGGGCCGGGTGCTGTGCCTCGGCGACGCCGTGCACCGGCACCCGCCCATGAACGGGCTCGGCGCGAACACCTGCATCCAGGACGCCTTCAACCTGTCGTGGAAGCTGGCCTACGTGCTGAAGGGACTCGCGGGCCCGGGGCTGCTGGACAGCTACTCGGTCGAGCGGCAACCCATCGGCCGGCAGATCGTCGATCGCGCGGTCAAGAGCTGGATCGACGAGAAGGAGCTGCTGGACGCGCTGGGCCTCGACCCGCAGGCGCCGGCCCCGGAGCGGCACGAGCAGTTCTCACTGCTCACCGCGCCGACCGAGGAGGGCGAGGCGAGGCGCGCGGCGACGCGTCGGGCGAACGACCGCAAAGCCTACGTGTACCACGCGGGCGGGGTCGAGATGAACCAGATCTACACCCCCGAGTCGGCCGCGGTCGTCGCCGACGGGCAACCGCCCTTCGAGTTCCGCCGCGATCCCGAGCTCTACATCGAGCAGACGAGCCACCCGGGCGCCCGAATGCCGCACGCGTGGGTGTCCCTGCCCGGCCGCAACGTGTCGACGCTCGACCTCGTGCAGCCGGAGGCCTTCACCCTGTTCGCCCGCGAGCGGGGCGCCGAGTGGGTGGCCGCCGCGGAGGAGATCGCGCTGGAGCTCGGCATCGAGATCCACGCCTACCGCATCGGGCTCGGCTGCGACGTCACCGACCCGCACGGCGACTTCGGGAGGCTCTGCGGCATCGAGGAGACCGGATGCCTGCTCGTGCGGCCGGACCAGCACATCGCCTGGCGCCAGAGCGTCATGGCGGCGGATCCGACGGCCGAGTTGCGCCGCGTGCTCGGGGCCGTGCTCGACCGGGGCTGAGAGCTCCCTCGCCATTCTTCCTCCGCTCAGGCACTGCCCTCCTGCCGCAGGTGTCGGTTCGGTGCACGATTCCGCCGAATCACGCACCGAACCGACACCTGCGGCATGGGGAGGAGGCGGACAGCGGAGAAGCAAGGAGAGAAGCGGATCAGCGCTGCTCAGCCGGCGTGCCCGAGCGCTCGCCGCAGCGCGGCGTCGAGCGCCTCGGCCGC
>CALMSE010000203.1 GCA_937872275.1 uncultured Leucobacter sp.
CCTGTCGGATTTGAACCGACGACCTGTTCTTTACGAGGGAACTGCTCTACCCCTGAGCTAAGGCGGCGTGGCCGAAACGCGTCCGGCGCACGGTCACCTAGCTTATCACGAGGTGCACCTCGGATCCGCCGTCGGAACGGCGCCCCGGAGGAAGTAGTCGTCGACCACCGCGGTGACGCAATCGCTCTGCCCGTAGGCCGTGTGCCCCTCCCCCTCGAAGGTGACGAGCACCCCGCTCTGCAGCTGCTCGGCGAGCGCGACCGACCAGCGGTAGGGCGTGGCCGGATCGCCCGTGGTGCCGACCACGAGGATCGGATCGGCGCCCGCCGCCGTCACCGCCTCGCGCGTCTCGACCCCGCGCTTCGGCCAGCTGGCGCAGAAGATCTCGCCGTAGCCCTGGAAGCGTCCGATCGTGGGCGCGATGTCGGCGAGCTCGTCGGCCGTCGCGCGCATCCGCGCCAGATCGAGCACCGGGTCGCTCGGGTAGTCGAGGCAGTTGATCGCGAGGAACGCCTCGGTCGAATTGTCCTCGTAGCGCCCGTCGACTCGCCCGTAGTAGAAGTCGGCGAGCCTGAACGCGAGATCCGCGTCGCCGTCCGAGACCGTCTGGAAGAGCTGGTCGAGGTACATCCAGTTGTCTTGGGAGTAGAGCGGCGTGATGATCGCGGTGAGCAGCGTCCCCGAGTTCAGCACGCGCCCGTCGGAGGCCTCGATCGGTCGCTCGTCGACCCCGTCGAGCAGAGCGCCCCAGGCGGCCATGGCCTGATCCACGCCGCCGCCGAAGGGGCACGCGGAATGGGTGAGGCAGTCGGTGGCGTAGGCCCGCAGCGCGGCCTCGAAGCCGAGCGTCTGCTGGCGGACCACCTCGGCCTCGTCGGCCGAGGGGTCGATCGCGCCGTCGAGCACGAGCCGGCCCACGCGCTCGGGGAAGGCGTCGGCGTAGCGGGCCCCGATATAGGTGCCGTAGGAGTAGCCGAGGTAGTTGAGCCGGTCGTCGCCCACGATGGCGCGCAGCATGTCGAGATCGCGCACCGTCGAGGCCGTGTCGACATGGCCGAGCAGCGGGCCGGTCGCCTCGAGGCAGGCCTCGCCGAACTCCGACGACTCCTCGGCGGCTGCGGCGATCCACTCATCGCTGCCCGCCTCCAGGCCCTCGGTCGTTCCGAGCCCGAAGAGGTAGTCGTCCATGCCTTGCGCGTCGAGGCAGCTCACGGCGGAGGAGCCGCCCACCCCGCGCGGATCCCAGCCGATCACGTCGTACGCCTCCTGCAGCGACCGCCCGACCGCGTAGTCGATGCTCTCGGCGATGTAGGAGGCCCCGGAGGCGCCGGGACCCCCGGGGTTGACGAAGAGCGTGCCGAGCGGATCGCCGCCGAGAGCCGGCTGCTTGACGAGGGAGAGGATGATGCGCTCGCCCTCCGGATCGTCCCAGTCGAGCGGGGCCGCGACGTCGGCGCATTGCATGCCGTCGTAGCAGCGGCTCCACCGCGGCTGCTGCGACTCGAAATCCGCACCCTCGAGCTCGACCTGCGGCTCCTCGCGCGATTGCGCCTGCTGCTGCCGCAGCTGCTCGACGATGGCGAAGAGCGGCGCGCAGCCGCTCAGCAGCAGGGCCGCGCCGAGGGCGATCGCGACCGTCGCAGTCGCCGCCCGGCCTCTTCGCCTCTGTGCCGTCATCGCCTCACCCTTCCGTCCATGGTCGATACGCCGCCCGCCCCCGCGCCCGCGAGCACCGTGCCGGCGAACATCGCCTCGAGCACGAGCCCCGGCGTCACACCCCGGTTCAGCCGGTCCCGCGCCTCCTCCACGGCCGCCACCGCGTCGAGCACCCGCGCGGCGCCCCACCCCTCGGCGAGCTCGGTGATGCGGGCGGCCTGCTCGCGGTTGACGAGCCCGAGCCCGGCGCCCTGGGCCGTGAGCACGGCATCGCGATAGAGCGAGAGCAGATCGGTGAGGATGCGGTCGATGCCGTCGCGCAGGCTGCGCGTGGCGCGACGCTTCTGGTCCTCCTCGAGCCCTCGGATCTGAGCGCGCAGCTGGGGCGGGATCGCGGCTCCCGGTGCGATGCCGAGGCCTCGCAGGGCCTGCTCGCGCTCGGCGGCGTCGAGTTCTTCGGTGAGCGCCGCCGCGTCGGCCTCGGCGACCTTCAGCAGCTCGTTCGCCGCGGCCATCGCGTCGCCCAGCGTGACGACGCCGAGCGCGACCTCGATGGTGCGCTCGCGGCGCGCCAGGGCCTCGGGGTCGGCGGCGAGCCGG
>CALMSE010000204.1 GCA_937872275.1 uncultured Leucobacter sp.
CACCGCCCCTCGGGCAGACCCAGCCGACGATGCCTCTGCCGGGCTACACCGGCCCCGCCCCCTCCGCGCCGCCCGCCCCGGGCCCCGCGCCGTACGGGCAGGGCTACGGCCCCGCGCCGGCTCAGGCGCCCCCGCGGCAGCCCATGAGCCGCGGCGCCAAGGGCGCCCTCATCGGTACGCTCGTCGGCGTCGGCGTGCTCGCCCTGCTGATCGGCGGCGGCGCGATCGCGCTGTCGATCATGAACCAGTCGCGCGATCCCGCCGTGCAGGTCGAGCAGTACCTCGCGCTCATCGCCGACGGCAAGGCCGAGGCCGCGAACGCCATGGTCGATCCCGGGCTCTCGAAGGGTGAGTCGGCGCTGCTGACCGACGAAGTGCTGGCGTCGGCCGACGAGCGCATCGAGGTGCTGGGCATCGAGACCACGAGACGCGGCGGCGGCAGCGCGCGCGTGGTCGCCGAGCTGCGGCTCGACGGGGAGCGCTTCGAGCACACCTTCTCGGTCGAGCAGGGTCCGAAGGAGTGGCTGTTCCTCGACACCTGGGAGCTGCGGGACCCTCTCGTCGTCGAGATGAGCATCCACGCCTACGACGACGGCAGCGGCGTGAGCACGGCCTTCATCGGCGAGCAGGCGGTCGAGCTGGCGCTTGACATGGACACGTACATGAGCCGCGTGCACCTGTACCCCGGGCTCTACGTCGTCTCCGGCCCCGAGAGCCGCTACCTCGACGCCTCGCGCGAGACGGTCGCGGTGATGAGTCCCGACGACGAGCCCTGGGTCGAGGTCTGGGCCGAGCCGAACGCCGACTTCGAAGACGAGATCATGAGCCAGGCCGAGGAGGCCGCGCAGCGCTGCGTCACGGTGCCGAACAACATGGCCGCCGAGTGCCCCTTCTGGGTGCGGCGCACCGATCTCACCCAGATGACGGTGGCCGAGAAGCCGACGGGCTTCGACTCGCTCTCGCTCGACTACTTCGACACCGGAAAGTGGTACTTCGGGCGCGCCATCGGCGGGAGCTCGTCGATCTCGGAGGACTGGTACTGGCTCCAGGGCTCCATCGAGTGGGACGAGCAGGGGAACCCGCGCATCTTCGACTGGGACTTCTACGACGGGTACAACGATTGACATGACGGCTCAGGGCATGCGGGAGAGACGCGAGCGGGTGGTCATCGTCGCCGGGGCGCGCACCCCGGTCGGCGGCTTCGGCAAGGCCTTCGTGGAGACCCCCGCGCACGTGCTGGGCGCGGCCGCGGTGACCGGGGCGCTGCACCGCGCCGGAGTCGCGGCCGACGACATCGGCGAGGTCGTCATGGGCAACATCGGCCAGATCGGCGCCGACGCCTACAACGCCCGCCGGGTCGCCATCGAGGCGGGGCTGCACCCCCGGGTGCCGGCCTTCACCGTCAACCGCCTGTGCGGTTCGGGGCTGCAGGCCATCTGGTCGGGGGCGCAGGAGCTGCTGTGGGGCGGCGTCGACGCCGTGGTCGCGGGCGGCGACGAGAACATGAGCCGGCTCCCCTTCTACGACTACGACGCGCGCTGGAACGACCGGCTCGGCGACCGCACCCTGGTCGACGGCACGGTGCAGATGCTGAGCGACCCCTTCACGGGCGCGCACATGGGCACGACGGCCGAGAACGTGGCCGCGCGCTACGGGGTGAGCCGCGAGGAGCAGGACGCGTTCGCCGCGGAGAGCCAGCGGCGCGCGGCGACGCCCGAGGCGCGGGCGGTCTTCGCGGAGGAGATCGTGCCGGTGACGACCTCGGGCCGCAGACCCGTGACGGTCGACGCCGACGAGCACCCGAAGCCGGGCACGACCGTCGAGGTGCTCGCCGGGCTGCGGCCCGCGTTCCAGGAGGGCGGATCGGTCACGGCCGGCAACTCCTCGGGCATCAACGACGGCGCGGCCGCCGTGGTGCTCATGCGCGAGACCGAGGCGAGGGAGCGGGGCCTGCCGGCGCTCGCGACGCTCGAGGCGGTGACGACCGCGGCGCTCGAGCCCGAGATCATGGGCTACGCCCCGGTGCTCGCCCTCGAGAAGCTGTTCGCGCGCACGGGGCTGACGCCCGCCGACATCGGCATCACGGAGCTCAACGAGGCCTTCGCCTCTCAAGCGGTCGCGGTGATCCGCGATGCCGGGCTCGACCCCGCGCGCACCAACCCGTACGGCGGCGCGATCGCGCTTGGTCACCCGGTCGGCGCGACCGGCGCGATCCTCGCCCTGCGAGCGGCGATGGACCTGCGGCGCAGCGGGCACGAGTACGGCGTCGTGACCATGTGCATCGGCGGCGGGCAGGCCCTCGCGGCGCTGCTGCGCCGCTGGGACGGGTGACACGCAGGCATTCGGGAGTTCGGAGGAGGTGGCATGGAGGTCGTGGGCGCGGGCGCGCTGGTGACCGGGGGCGCGAGCGGCCTCGGCCTTGCGACGGCCAGGAGACTCGCCGCCGCGGGCGCGCGGGTGACGATCGTGGATCTGCCGGCCTCGGCCGGCGATGAGCGCGCGGCCGAGCTCGGCGGTGCGTTCGCCGCCGCCGACGTGGCCGACGTGGAGCAGGTACGGGCCGCGGTCGCCCGCGCCGCGAATGGCGGTCCACTGCGCGTGGTCGTGAACTGCGCCGGGATCGCCCCGCCGGCGAAGGTGCTCGACCGGGAGGGGCGGCCGAACCCGCTCGAGGACTTCGAGCGGGTGATCCGCGTCAACCTGGTCGGCAGCTACAACGTGCTCTCCCAGGCCGCGGCGGCGATGGCCGACAACGAACCGGCCGAGGGCGGCGACCGCGGAGTCATCGTGAACACCGCGAGCGTCGCCGCGTTCGAGGGTCAGATCGGCCAGCCCGCCTACGCGGCCTCGAAGGGCGGGGTGCACGCGATGACGCTCCCGATCGCGCGGGAGCTCGCGCGGCACGCGATCCGCCTCTGCACGATCGCCCCCGGCATCTTCGAGACCCCCATGCTCCGCGGGCTGCCCCCGGCCGCGCAGGAGTCGCTCGGGGGACAGGTGCCGTACCCGCAGCGGCTCGGCCGGGCCGAGGAGTACGCCGCGCTGGTGATGAGCATCGTGGAGAACGGCTACCTGAACGGCGAGACGATCCGCCTCGACGGCGCGATCCGCATGGGGCCTGTGTGAGCGCGGGGACACGGGAATATCCGCCCGCGGCGATCCGCCGTTACTACACTGGATCGGGATGAGCCAGACACCGAAGCTCGTGTACGACACGGTCGATCCCGAGCCGATCCGCTTCCTCGACGACGACGGTCGCTACGACCCGTCGCCCTCCGCGGCCGAGTACGCCGACGAGCTCGCGCAGATCGGCGAGGCCGAGCTGCGCGAGTGGTACCGCGACATGGCGCACACCCGCGCCTTCGACACCGAGTGCACGCACCTGCAGCGCCAGGGCCAGCTCGCGCTCTGGGTGCCGAGCGTCGGCCAGGAGGGCTGCCAGGCGGGCCTCGTGCACGCCCTCGAGCCGCAGGACCACGTCTTCCCCGCCTACCGCGAGCACCTCGTCGCGCACGTGCGCGGCGTCGGCTTCCTGAACGTCGCCGCGCAGTTCCGCGGGCTCACTCACGGCGGCTGGGACGTGACCGATCCCGCGAACGGCAACTTCCACCTCTACACGCTCGTGCTCGGCGCGCAGACCCAGCACGCCACCGGCTACGCGCTCGGCCAGCTGCTCGACGCCAAGCGCCGCTCCGGCGACGCCAGCATGGACGCCGGCGAGCCGGGCACCGCCACGGGCGAAGCCACCATGGTCTTCTACGGCGACGGCACCTCGAGCCAGGGCGACGCCAACGAGTCCATGGTCTTCGCGGCGAGCTACCAGACCCCCCAGGTCTTCGTCGTGCAGAACAACCGATGGGCGATCTCCGTGCCCGTCGCCAGGCAGAGCCGCACCCCGCTCTACCGCCGCGCCCTCGGCTTCGGCATCCGCGCGGTGCAGATCGACGGCAACGACGCGCTCGCCGCCTACGCGGTCGGACGCCGATTCCTGCGCGAGGCGCGGGGCGGCGGAGGCCCGGGCTACATCGAGGCGCTCACCTACCGCATCGGCGCGCACACCACGAGCGACGACCCCACCCGCTACCGGCAGCAGGAGGAGCTCGAGGCGTGGCAGCGCCGCGACCCGATCGCCCGCCTGGAGGGCTACCTGCGCTCGCTCGGCACGGGCGACGACTTCTTCGAGGAGACCCGCCGGGCGGCCGATGCCGAGGCGAAGCAGGTGCGCGACGCGATCCTGCACCTGCCCTTCCCGGAGGCCGACGACATGTTCGCCCACGTCTACAGCGAGACGCACCCGCGCATCGAGGAGCAGCGCGAGTGGCTGGCCCGCTACGAGGCCTCCTTCGAGTCGGAGGACGCATGAGCGACATCGAGCTGCTGACGGAACGCGCGAACCTGCCCATGGCCCGCGCCATCAACGAGGGCCTGCGCGCGGCGATGGCCGCCGACGAGAAGGTGCTCCTCATGGGGGAGGACATCGGGCCCCTCGGCGGCGTCTTCCGCGTGACCGACGGGCTGCAGCGCGAATTCGGATCCGCCCGCGTGCTCGACACCCCGCTCGCCGAGGCGGGCATCGTCGGCAGCGCGATCGGCCTCGCGATGCGCGGCTACCGACCGGTCATCGAGATCCAGTTCGACGGCTTCATCTTCCCGGCCTTCAACCAGATCGTCACCCAGCTCGCGAAGATCACGAGCCGCCACGACGGCCTGGTGCCCATGCCGGTCGTGATCCGCGTGCCCTACGGCGGCCATATCGGCGCGGTCGAGCACCACCAGGAGAGCCCCGAGGCGTACTTCGCGCACACCCCCGGGCTCAGAGTGGTCTCGCCCTCGACGGCGAACGACGCCTACTGGATGATCCAGCAGGCCATCGCCTCGCCCGACCCGGTGCTCTTCTTCGAGCCCAAGGCGAAGTACTGGCACAAGGGCGACGTGGATCCCGCCGCCCCGTCGGTGGAACTGCACCGCACCCTCGTCGCCCGCCCGGGCACCGACGTCACGGTCGTCGGCTTCGGCGCGATGGTGACGACGCTGCTGCAGGCCGCCGAGATCGCCGCCGGCGAGGGGACGAGCGTCGAGGTCGTCGACCTGCGCAGCCTCTCGCCGATCGACTACGAGCCGCTGCTGGCCTCGGTGCGCAAGACCGGCCGCCTCGTCGTCGCCCAGGAGGCGCAGGGCGGCGTCAGCCTCGGCAGCGAGATCGCGGCGACCGTCGCCGAGCAGGCCTTCTACTCGCTGCAGGCGCCGGTGCTGCGGGTGAGCGGCTACGACGTGCCGTTCCCGCCCGCCAAGCTCGAGGGCGTGTACCTGCCCGACGCCGATCGCGTGCTCGAGGCCGTCGACCGCACCATGCACTACTGAACCCCAACGAGCGAGCACGAAGGAGCCCCCGATGACCGAGCAGGTGTTCCCCCTCCCCGACGTGGGCGAGGGACTGACCGAGGCGGAGATCGTCACGTGGCTCGTCGCGCCCGGCGACACCGTCGAGCTGAACCAGGTGATCTGCGAGATCGAGACGGCGAAGTCGCTCGTCGAACTGCCCTCCCCGTTCACCGGAGTCGTGACCGAGCTGCTGGCCGAGCCCGGGCAGACCGTGCCGGTGGGCGAGCCGATCCTGCGCGTGCGCACGGACGACGTCGAGCCGCCCGCTCCCGCGGGCGAGAGCGACGAGACGCGCGAGGCCGTCGCCGACACGGCGGGCAGCGTGGCCCATGAGAACGAGGGCGGCGCGGTGCTCGTCGGCTACGGCACCGGCGGCGCGGTGAGGAGCCGGCGCAGGCGCGGGGGCGAGCCGCTGCTCGAAGGATCCCAGCAGGCCCCGATCCCCGTCGCCGACGCCGCGCCGGTGATCGCGAAGCCGCCCATCCGCAAGCTCGCGAAGGATCTGGGCGTCGACCTCGCGACGGTCGCCGGCTCGGGCATCGCCGGCGAGATCCTGCGCGACGACGTGGTGCGCCACGCCTCGCAGGCGAGTCTGTTCCGCAACATCGTGACGCCCGAGGCGCCGGCCGCGCGCGAGGAGCGCATCCCGTTGAAGGGCATGCGCAAGATGACCGCCCAGGCGATGGTCGCGAGCGCTTTCGAAGCACCGCACGTCGGCGTCTTCACCGACGTCGACGCGACGCGCACCATGGAGTTCGTGAAGCGGCTGAAGAGCTCGACCGATTTCGCGGGCACGAAGGTGTCGCCGCTGCTGATCTTCGCGAAGGCGATGCTGTGGGCGATCCGCCGCAACCCCGAGGTCAACTCGACGTTCACCGAGACCGAGATCATCCACCATCACTTCGTGAACCTCGGCATCGCCGCGACGACCCCCCGCGGGCTGATCGTGCCGAACATCAAGGAGGCGCAGGACATGAGCCTGCTCGAGCTCGCCCAGGCGATCGAGCAGCTCACGATCACCGCGCGCGAGGGCCGGACCAAGCCCGAGGAGATGCAGAAGGGCACCATCACCATCACGAACATCGGCGTGTTCGGCATGGATTTCGGCACCCCGATCCTGAACCCGGGCGAGGTGGCGATCATGGCGATGGGCACGATCCGCGAGAAGCCGTGGGTGGTCGACGGCGAGGTGCGGCCGCGCATGGTGACGACGGTGGGCGGATCCTTCGACCACCGCGTGGTCGACGGCGACGTCATCTCGCGCTTCGTCGCCGATGTCGCCTCGGTGCTCGAGGAGCCCGCGCTGCTGCTCGACTGAGCCTTCGGAGCGGACCCCGGATTCGAGGAGAACCCACATGGCCGTCATCGACGGATCGGATGCGAGCGGTGCGCCCCCGCTCTCCCGCGCGACCCTGATCGAGCTGTCGGGGGCCCTCGCCTCCGGCGCGCTCACCAGCGAGGCGCTCGTGAGCGCCTACCTGGAGCGGATCGCCCGATTCGACCACGACGGGCCGAGGATCAACGCCGTCCCCCTGCTGAACCCCGACGCGCTCGACGACGCGCGTCGTGCGGACGCCGGGCGGGCGGCCGGCGGATCGGCCGGCCCGCTGCAGGGCCTGCCGTTCGTCGTCAAGGACAGCTTCTCGGTCCGGGGCATGACCGTCGCCTCGGGGTCTCCCGCCTTCGAGCGATTGCGGGCCATGCGCGACGCGTTCACCGTCGAGCGGCTCCGCGAGGCCGGCGCGATCGTGCTCGGCAAGACGACGATGGCGCCCATGGCGGCGGGCGGAATGCAGCGCGGGATCCACGGCCGGGCGGAGAGTCCCTTCAACGCCGACTGCCTTCCCGCCGCGTGGTTCTCCGGCTCCTCCAACGGATCCGGGGCGGCGCTCGGGGCCGGCTTCGCGGCCTTCGCGCTCGCCGAGGAGACGCTCTCATCGGGACGCTCGCCGGCCTCCAACAACGGCCTCGTGGCCTACACCCCATCGCGCGGGGTGCTCTCGATCCGCGGCAACTGGCCGTTCCTCGCGATCCGCGACGTCGTCGTCCCCTACACCCGCACCGTGGCCGACATGCTGCTCGTGCTCGACGCGATCGTCGTCGACGATCCCGATGCGTCGGGCGACCTCTGGCGGGCGCAGCCGTGGGTCCCGCTGCCCGATGCGGGCCGTATCCGGCCCTCCTCCTACGCGTCTCTGGCGGATCGCGATGCCCTCCGCGGCGCGACGATCGCGGTGCCCGGGCAGCTCGTCGGCGAGCTTCCGACGACGGGAGAGCCGTTCGTGCTCGACGAGGGTGTGCGCGGGCTCTGGCGGCGCACGGTGGAGGAGCTCGAGGCGCTCGGAGCGCGGGTGATCGTCACCGACGTGCCGGCCTTCACGCACTACGAGGGCTGGAGCGAGGGCGCGCGGGGTCCGGAGGCGCGCGGGTACGTGCCGCGCGACTTCCTGCGAGTCGAGGGCGGCGAGCTCGCGGCCTCCGGTTGGGACGAGTTCCTGCGCCTCAACGGAGACCCCGACTTCGACCGGCTCGAGCTCGCGGATCCCGACCTCGTCTTCCCCGAGCATCTCCGCGGTTTCGGCCCCGAGCTCAACCCGCTGCCGGTCCACGACTGGCGGGGAATGGTCGAGTTCTCCCGCGGCGGCGCGCGCCCCTCCCTCGAGACGCCGGGGCTCGCGCAGGCGCTCACGGGCATCGAGCGATTCCGCAGGGAGCTGCTCGACGAGTGGATGGCCGATCAGGGCGTCGACCTCCTGGCCTTCCCGGCGGCGACCGGCATCGGGCCGTCGTCCGCCGACTACTCGCCCTCGGCGTGCCGTGCGGCCTGGCGCCCTGGCGTCGAGCACTCCACCGGCGGCTTCACCGTGAGGCACCTGGGGCTGCCCACCGTGACCGTGACGATGGGCGCGATCCCCGAGACCGGGATGCCGGTCGGCGTGACCTTCGCCTCCACGGCGTACCGCGACGAGGCGGTGCTCGCCGCGGCCTACGCCTTCGACGCGCTGCGGGACCGCAGGGCGGCTCCGCGACGGACGCCGCCGCTCCTCTCCGGGGAGCGCTGAGGGCGCGACCGCCCGGCGGGCGGGCCACGGCAGGAGGCCGGGGCGCGCGGGCGGCGCAGCGGCGCGCGAGGACATTTGTGTATGCATTATGAGGGGTTTTCGGGCCGAAAACTTGACTCATGAGCTTTTGTGTATACGCTGGGCCTATCGAGACGTTCCGCGACAGCCGCGGAACGGCGTGAGGAGGGCCGCGTGCTGCAGCAGACCGCCGCCGAGGCGGAACCCGGGGTCTCCCCCCGAGCGCCCTCCGTCCGGGCCAGCGATCGCGCATACGCCACGCTGCTGGAGGAGATCCAGAGCGGCGCGCTGCCCCCCGGCACCGTGCTCGCCGAGGCGGAGCAGGCGGCCCGACTCGGGGTCAGCCGCACCCCGGCGCGCGAGGCGATCGTGCGGCTCGTCGCCGACGGCCTCGTGGCGCAGCAGTCGCCGCGCGTGACCGCGGTCACCGATTTCGACGCGGCCGACATCCGCGCCCTCTTCGAGGTGCGTCGCGCGCTCGAGGAGAGCTCCGCGCGGCTCGCGGCCCTGCGCGGCGACCCGGCGGTCTTCGCGGAGCTCGCGAGCGCCTTCGCCGGGGTGCGCCCCGAGAGCGCCGACGAAGCCGCGGTCGACGCCTACTACGCGCTCATCGCCCGCTTCGACCGGGCGCTCGACGCGGCGGTCGGCAACGCGTACTTCACGAACGCGCTGCGCACGATCCGCACCCATCTCGCCCGCGCCCGCCGCCTCGCAAGGCACAACCGCGAGCGGCTGCAGGCCTCCGTCGCCGAGCATCGCCTCATCGCCGAGGCGATCGCGAGCGGCGACCCCGACCTCGCGGCGCACGCCACGCATGTGCACCTGCACCACGCGCTCACGTCGATCCTCGCCTCCATCGAAGATGCGCCGGGCGACCCAACGGAAGGAACCCCATGACCGTCACCCACCACGTCCGGGTCTACAAGAGCGAAGAGAGCCTGCCCCGCGAAGAGCAGCTCGCCTGGAGGATCGCCGAGGTCGCGACCGACCCCGTCGAGGTCGAGCCCGCGGTGGTCGACATGATCGTGAACCGCATCATCGACAACGCCTCGGTCGCCGCGGCGTCGCTGAACCGCGGCCCGATCGTCGCGGCCCGCGCCCAGGCGCTTGCGCACCCGGTCTCGCGCGGAGGATCGGGATCCGCCGTCTTCGGCCTGCCGAGCACCGGCGATGCGGCCGAGCTCTCGAGCCCCGAATGGGCCGCGTGGGCGAACGGCGTCGCCGTGCGCGAGCTCGACTACCACGACACCTTCCTCGCGG
>CALMSE010000205.1 GCA_937872275.1 uncultured Leucobacter sp.
CCTGGACGCGCGAGCGGTTGCCCTCGACGATGTTGACGTGCACCTTGACGGTGTCACCGGCGCGGAAATCGGGGATGTCGCTCCTGAGCGAGGCGGCATCGACGTGGTCGAGCTTCTGCATGGCTGTCTCTTCCTGCGCCCGCCGCAAGTCGGGACGCACGTTATCGTGTGAAAAGAGTGTCGGCGCTCACGGTGACTGCGGACCCTCGCGGCAGTACCGCACCGTGGCACAAGTGTCTATTATGCCACACTGTTCGCCGGGGTGGCGAACCGGTCCGGTACCCGCCCCGGACACCGCCGTGCACGCGCATCCCGAGCTCCAGCGCATACGCTGATCACCATGGATGCAGTGGAGGACCGTCCCGGCGTCGAGGCCTTGGGATTCGAAGGCGTCAAGACCGTCGAAGACGAATCGGAGGGCTTCGGCACCCGCGAGAAGATCTTCGGCAGCGTGCTCGGCCTGTCGGCGCTCGGCATCACGGTGGTGGTCGGCGCAGCGATCTGCACCGTCATACTCCAGGTCTTGCCCTGGGTCATCGTGTTCAGCGCGATGTAGGAGCCGCCTGAGCGAGAGCCGGAGACGGCCGTATCCCTGATCTCATCGGGACTCGTGGCGCGTTCTCTCCTGAGGCATCCACCATTTCGCCATGGTCCGCACGGCCCGAACCGTCTCGGATGGGCTCGGATCAGCTCGGCGGCAATGATTCCGGCGGCAGGAGCTCCGGGCGCACCCGGCGCGTGCGCTCGATCGACTGCTCGCGGCGCCAGGCGGCCACGGCGGCGTGGTTGCCGCTCAGCAGCACGGGCGGCACCTCGCGGCCCCGCCACACGGCCGGCTTGGTGTAGCTGGGGTACTCGAGCAGGCCGTCCTCGTGCGACTCCTCGACCAGGCTCTCGGGGTTGCCGACGACGCCCGGCAGCAGCCGACCGATCGCCTCGATCATCGCGATGGCGGCGACCTCCCCGCCGTTCAGCACGTAGTCGCCGAGGCTCACGAGGCGCACCCGGCCGCGCTCGGCGTACTCGTCGAACACCCGCTGGTCGATGCCCTCGTAACGGCCGCAGCCGAAGACCAGGTGCCGCTCGTCCGCGAGCTCGCGGGCCATCCGCTGGTCGAAGACCTCGCCCGCGGGCGAGGGGAAGACGACGAGCGGATCCGGATCGGCGTCCGCCGACCCCAGGATCCCGTCGAGCATCTCCCCCCACGGCTCCGGCTTCATGACCATGCCGGCGCCGCCCCCCGCGGGGGTGTCGTCGGTGGTGCGGTGACGGTCGTGGGCCGCGTCGCGCAGGTCGTGCACGCGCACGTCGAGGAGCCCCCGGTCGCGCGCCTTGCCGAGCAGCGACAGTTCGAGCGCGTCGAAGTAGCCGGGGAAGATGGTGACGACGTCGACTCTCATGGCGAGCCGCTCACTCGGCGGGATCGGGATCGG
>CALMSE010000206.1 GCA_937872275.1 uncultured Leucobacter sp.
AGCAGGTCGCACTCGCTGCCTGACCAAGCTGTCACCTACTCATGCAGCAGACCCGTACGCGTGCGGGGCGTCGGCGACGGTGTAGCCGGTGCGGGCGGTCTCCGAGTCGACGTTCAGCCGGTAGGAGATGTCCTGACCCAGGATGGTCGGGTTCACCGTGACCGTGTTCGTGGCGTAGTCGACCGAGACGAAGCTGTTGAGGTTCGACGGGGCCGTCCGGGTCTTCGCGACGCCGTCGGTCACGTTCGCGAACTGGTCGCCCGAGTTGCGGACGATGACCTCGACGGAGCTCTGCTCGCCGTCGATCTGCCAGGTGATCGGGCCCTTGACGCTGGCGTCCACGTCGTTCACCACGAAGTCGAGGTCGAACACGCCCTGGTTGACGCCTGCCGGCCACGGATCCCGGAACGTCACGGTGACGCTGTTCCCGGTCTGCACGACGTCCTGGATCGCGGTATTCGCGCCGGGGACGCCGGTCAGAGTCACATTGGCGCCGAGGTCGAAGGTCACGGCGGTGCCGGCCCCCACGCTGCTGTCGTACTGCACCCGCAGGGTGATGGTCTGGCCCTCGTTCACGACGGCGGTGCCGTCGTAGACCTCGCCGCCGAGCAGGATGGTCGAGGTGATGCCCTGGGTCGCGTGCGCCGCCTGGCTGACGCCGACCAGGGAGGCCAGCGCGAGCAGGAAGGCGACGAAGACGGAAAGGCTCCGTCTCAGGACCGAGCGCGGAGCCCGTTCGAGGTCGTGTTCGATGGTGGACAAGAGCTTCTCCCCCTTTGACGGATCCGAAGCGACCTCTTACCCGGCCGTCCCGCGAGCACGCTCCCCGGATCCGCCTTCCCCCAACGGTCGCCCGAACCGCGATAAGCGAAATCGTCGGACCCTGCAATACTCCTGTGAGTCCGGGGCCGCGAGCGCCCGGGGCGCCCGAATTCACCCGGAGCGCAGCCGAATTCATACCGGGATGAGCCGCGAACTCATCCCGCAGGGCATGGCCGTGTGATCGGACGGCCCGCTCCGCCGCCCGGCGTCGTCGCCCGGATCGCTACGCGGAGGGCGGTGTGCGGTCGAGCAGGCCGATCTCGCGGGCGACGGCGAGGGCCGCCCCGCGCGACGAGACGCCGAGCTTGCGGTAGATGCTCTGCTGCTGGCTCTTGATCGTGTGCGGCGAGACGACGAGCGCGGCCGCGATGTCGCGGATGGCGTCGTGCTCGGCCATCGCCGTGAGCACGACGCGCTCTCTCCGCGTCAGCTCGACCGGGGCGCCCTGACCCGTTCGAGCCTCGGAGACGGGCACGTCGAGATAGCGCCGCAGGCTCGCCGACTCCATCCCGACGGCGAACTCCCAGAGGAGCCGCCGGTCGCGCGGGGCCAGCATCGCGACGTGGGCCCGCGGCCCGTGGGTCTCCCAGGTGAGCGCGGCCGCGCTGAGCCAGGCCCAGGCCTGCTCGGAGTCGCCGAGCCGCAGCGCGGCGACGGCTCCCGCGGTCTCCGTCTCCGCCCGCGTTCGGATCGTGTGGCCCGGCAGCTCGAGCAGCCCGTGCGTCAGGGACAGCGCCTCGCGATCGCCCCGGGCGTCGAGCAGCGTCGTGATCCTGGCGCAGGCCGCGTAGGGGCTGTCGCCCGGGGTCCGCTCCAGCAGCTCCTCCGCGGTGCGGCGCTCGCCGCAGTCGAGCAGGGCGAGCACGACCATTGCGTGGAGGCGCTCGGTCGCGACGTTGTCTCCCACCCCCGGCGGAGGAGTCGGCTCGGCGAGTCGTTGCAGCATGCGGTGAGCCTCTGCGGCGGACTGGCCCAGCCCGTGTCGTGCGGCGACCGAGATCCCGGCGAACAGCGACCAGAACTCGGCGTTCGGCATGTAGGCCTCGGCATCGCGCAGCACTTCGATCGCCCCGTTCGGATCCAGCGCATCGAGGCAGGCGTAGCCCTCGGCGATGAGCCCCGGGCCGTTCATGTAGGAATGCCGGAACTCGGCCGGCCACGCGCCGCGGTCGATGGATGCGGAGAAGATGCGGGCCCGCGTCAGGTCGCCGGCGAAAGCGGAGAAGCCCATGGCGTACACCGTCGAGAAGTCGCGCGTCGCCTGGGTGCGCAGCAGCGCGATCGAGCGGCTGATCGTCGACATGGCGTCGTCGATCCTGCCGCCCTGGAAGAGCGAGAAGCTCAGCTGCCGCAGGATCGTGCCGATGTGCTCGCCGAACCGCTGGGGCAGTTCGGCGGGCATCGTGTCGAACGATCGTGCGGCTTCGAGACTCGCCTCCGACGAATCGCGGAACCTCAGCGCCAGCCGCGCGGCGATGGCCCGCATCGAGCGCAGCGAGAACGCGTCGACGGTCGGTTCGATATAGCTCGGGATCGCCGTCGATCGGGCGGCGATCTCGGCGATGCGGTATCCCTCCGGGCGCAGGAAGGAGTTCGAGATCAGCGCGAGTGCGAGGCCGAACGCCAGCATGGGGTAGTCGTCCAGCACCTCCCTCGGCACCTCCCGCAGCGTCGGCAGGAAGCGATCGCTGATGTAGCTGGCGGGGTTGACGATGACGAGCGACACGAAGACCCGGTCGGCCAGCGCGTAGTCCTCGCCGTCGATGGCGAACTTCAGCGCCTGCTCGACGACCTCCTCGTTCTCGAGCAGCCAGGCGGCGGTGATGGTGCACGAGCGCCGATAGCGCTCCCCGTCTGCGGCGGCGTGGGCGCGGAACGCGTCGCGGATCGTCTCCACGTACTGGAAGACCTGACGACCCTGCGCGTAGGGGATCCAGCGGCCGAAGCCGTTGCGCTCGAGCATGCCGAACAGGGCGCGAGGGTCTTCCGCGCCGGTCAGCGCGCGACCGAGTTCCACGTCGACGTAGGGCGGCACGCTCGTGTCGGTGACGAAGCTCACGGCCTCGGCGTCGGGCAGCAGCGACTCCATGCGAGTGGTCACCACCTCGCCCCACTCGGCCGAGTCGATGCGCGGAATGCGGCCGAGCTGCGACAGCGTCAGCACGATCGCCCGCACCGAGAGGGCGAAGCCCCGCGTCGCGTCGGCGACGGACGCGGCCAGCTGCGCGTCGTCGACGCCGGTCTGGATGCGGATCAGCGCGCCGACCTCGCCGGGGGTGAGGGCGAGCTCCCCGAGCGTGATGAGGCGCGCTGAGCCGCCGCTCTCGCCGTCGAACTCGAGCTCGGACAGCCTCGTGGGAGCCCGCGAGGTGATGATGATCCGCAGCTGCGGCACCTCGGCGAGGAGCAGCGCGAGATCCTCGTCGATCTCCCGCATCGCGTCGCCCAGGTGCTCGTAGGCGTCGAGCACGAGCACGACGGGCTCGGTGCCGGCGAGCACGTCGCTCGCGATGCGCACCGGGTCGGTGGAGCGGCTCAGCTGCCGCTTGATCTCGGCCGTGGTCTCCTCGGAGAGGTCGCCGAGGCGCGAGGCGCTGGCCGCGACGTGCTCCCAGAACGCTCCGCGGCTCGCCATTCCCCCGCTCAGCGACACCCAGGTGAGGCGCTCCTGCTCGTGCTCCTTCTGCAGCGCCCAGCTGCGCAGCAGCGTCGTCTTGCCGCAGCCGCTCGGCCCCTGCACGACGCAGACGCGCACGAGCGGCGAGTCGAGCACGCGGAACAGGCGCGGCCGATCGACGACGCCCGCGATCGCCGATGTCTCGCCTCCCCCGCCGAACACGGTCCCAGTCTATGCAGGCGGATCACGGCCGGACGGCGGTTCGCCGCCGGTTCCGTGACCGTCGGGCGTTTTTCATCCCGGGATGAAGAACCCGGGCGGGAGGCGGCCCGGGGACGCGGCGCGGGAGGTAGGGATACCCCGAACTGGCTCCTCGGGATGACAGGGTGGCCGTCTGTCAGGGGCTCCGCCTACCGTTGAAGCATGACGCAGACCATCGCCGCCCCGGCGCCTCCCGCACCCCCGGTGCCCTCGGCGCCTCCGGGCCCTCCGCCGGCCCCGCCGTCGGCTCGCCGCGCGCCGG
>CALMSE010000207.1 GCA_937872275.1 uncultured Leucobacter sp.
CGGCCGGTCGAGGCCGACGATCTGCTGCCCGAGCGCGCGCTCGCGGGCGACGGGCTGGCGCGGCGCACCCTGATCGAGCAGATCTACGAGCCGCTCAAGGCGCAGGCGGGCGAGCTGCTCGAGACCCTCTGGTGCTACCTCGACAACGGCCGTTCGCTGGAGGCGACCGCGCGCGAACTGTTCGTGCACCCGAACACCGTGCGCTACCGGTTGAAGAAGGTCACCGAGCTCGTCGGGTGGAACGCCACGAACCCGCGTGCGGCGCTGAACCTGCAATCGGCGCTGATCCTGGGCTCGATCGCGCAGCATCGCAGCAAGCGCCCGGCGCGCGACAAGCCGTAGAGGGATCCCACAACCGTTTCGGAAATTTCTGATCGGGTATATGCAGGGCAAAGCCGAAACATCTGGAAGACTTGAGACGTGATCGTTATCGCCTGCCCGGGACAGGGCTCCCAGACCCCAGGATTCCTGACCGAATGGCTCGAGGACGAAGGCGCGCGCGAGTTCCTCGGGCGCGCTTCGGAGCGGTCGGGCGTCGATCTCATCGCGCACGGCACAGTGAGCGACGCCGAGACCATCCGGGACACCCGTATCGCGCAGCCCCTCATCGTCGCGGCGAGCGTGCTCGCCTGGCGCGCCCTGGAGGCCCGCGCACCTCTTGACGGCGCCGGCACCGCGGGCCACTCGGTCGGCGAGTTCGCGGCGGCCGTCGCCGCCGGCGTGCTCTCCGAGGACGACGCGCTGACCCTCGTCGGGGTGCGGGGTCGCGCCATGGCCGAGGCCGCGACCCGGGAGGCCACCGGCATGAGCGCCGTCGTCGGCGGCGTCGAGGACGACGTGCTCGCGGCGATCGCCGCGCAGGGATTGACCGCCGCCAATCGCAACGGCGGCGGGCAGATCGTGGCCGCCGGTGCGCTGCCCGCGCTCGCCGCACTCGCCGAGAACGCGCCCCGCGGTGCGCGCGTGATCCCGCTGCAGGTCGCGGGCGCCTTCCACACCGACTACATGGCGAGCGCCGTGCCGGTGCTCGCCGAGGCCGCCTCGGCCGTCGCCGCGGCCGACCCGACGCGCCCGCTCTGGAGCAACGCCGACGGATCGAGGGTCGACGACGGGGCCCGGTTCCTCGACTCGCTCGTGTCGCAGATCGCGAGCCCCGTGCGCTGGGACGCCTGCATGGAGGGCTTCACCGCAGCCGGCATCACCGGTCTCATCGAGCTCACCCCCGCAGGCGCCCTGACCGGCATCGCGAAGCGGGCGCTCAAGGGCGTCCCCGCCGTCGCCGTCAAGACCCCCGACGATCTCGACGCCGCCGCCGAGCTCATCCGATCCGCAGCCGCCTGAGCGCAGCCGAAAGGAATCACATGGCCACCCTGACGCAGCCCACGGGACCTGCCCACACCCGCATCCTCTCGATCGGCGCTGCGCGCGGCGACCGCGACGTGCCGAACGACGAGCTGGTCGGCCCGATCGACTCGTCGGACGAATGGATCCGCCAGCGCACCGGCATCGTGCAGCGCCGTCGCGCGAGCGACGGCATCGGCGCGGTCGACCTGGCCGTCGCCGCGGGCGAGGAGGCGATCGCGAGGAGCGGCCTCGATCGCTCGGCGATCGACGGCGTCATCATCTCGACCATCTCGAACGTCGCGGTGACTCCCTCGATGGCCTCCCTCGCGGCCTACCGCCTGGGTCTCACCCCTGCGGCGGCCTTCGACATCTCCGCGGCCTGCGCCGGCTACGTCTACGGCGTCGCCCAGGCCGATGCGCTGGTGCGTTCGGGCCTCTGCAAGAACGTGCTCGTGATCGGCGCCGAGAAGCTCTCGGAGCTCGTGGATCCGAACGACCGCAGCATCTCCTTCCTGCTCGCCGACGGCGCCGGCGCCGTGGTGGTCGGTGCGAGCGACCATGCCGGCATCGGCCCCACCGTGTGGGGCTCGGACGGCGAGAAGTGGGAGACGATCCGCATGACGAGCACCTTCAACGAGTACCGGGCGAATCCCGGCACCGTGGAGTGGCCGACACTGCGCCAGGACGGCCAGACCGTGTTCCGCTGGGCCGTCTGGGAGATGGCGAAGGTGGCGCGCCAGACGCTCGCGGATTCGGGCGTCGAGCCCGGCGATCTCGCCGCGTTCATCCCCCACCAGGCGAACATGCGCATCATCGACGAGTTCGCGAAGCAGCTGAAGCTGCCCGAGAGCGTCGCGATCGCCCGCGACATCGAGATGCAGGGCAACACTTCGGCCGCCTCGGTCCCCCTCGCGATGCACGCGCTGCTCGAGGAACGGCCCGAGCTCTCCGGCGGCCTCGCCCTCACGATCGGCTTCGGCGCCGGGCTCGTCTACGGCGCGCAGATCGTCGAGATGCCGTGACGGCGGGCCCGATCCGCTACATTCTTCCAATGACCCCGTCTTGACCGACACGCACCCTAACAACAAGGAGATAACAATGGCATACAGCAACGACGAGATTCTCGCGGGCCTGGCCGAGCTCATCAACGACGAGACCGGAATCGCGGCCGACGTCGTCGCTCTTGACAAGTCGTTCACCGATGATCTCGACATCGACTCGATCTCGATGATGACCATCGTCGTGAACGCCGAGGAGAAGT
>CALMSE010000208.1 GCA_937872275.1 uncultured Leucobacter sp.
CCTCGGAATCGGCCGCCTCAGGGGCCGGCGATGGCGCCTCCGCGCCGAGCGGGGCGGTTTCGAGGCCGTTCAGCTGCCCGGCCTCGGCGTTGTTCGAATGTGCGGTCGTATCGTCGTGCTCACTCACCATCTCTGGTGTACTCCTCTGGACCGGGCGGAACGCGCCGCCCGGAAAATTTGCCTGTGCGGCGTCTCCACCGCAAAACCTGTGCCGTACGGAGCGGGTGCCCCGTACTCGGTCGCCGTGCGACCAAAAGACTGTTCGTACCGAGCGCTGGTTCGCGCGGGGTACCGCTCTCCATTATGGCACGCCCGTGCCGTCCCGCGTCACGCGCCCAGCCGGACCGCAGCCTCCGGCCGCCGCCGCGCAGTAGGATCGCCTCATGCGCACTGAGACGAGCGGCCAGGGCCGACGCTCCGCCTTCGCGATCTTCAGCATCGTCGCGGGCGTCGTCGGCTGGATCGCCTCCTTCGAACTGCTCACCGAGTACCTCAAGGTGCTGAAGGATCCCGACTACGTGCCGAACTGCTCGGTCAGCATCCTCGTCACCTGCGGGCCGAACATGGACTCCTGGCAGGGCTCGCTCTTCGGCTTCAGCAACACCATCATCGGGGTGTCGGCCTTCGTGGCGCCGATCGCCGTCGGGGTGGCGATCCTCGCAGGGGCCCGCTTCCGCGCCTGGTTCTGGTGGCTGTACCAGCTCGGCCTGCTGGGCGGCTTCGTCTTCGTCTGCTGGCTGCAGTACCAGAGCATCTTCTCGCTCGGCACGCTCTGCCCCTGGTGCATGGTCGCCTGGGCCGCGATGATCCCGCTGTGGTGGATCAGTCTCGGCTGGCCCTACGCCTCGGGAGAGATCCCCCTCTCCGAACGCGCACGGAGTCGCGCCCGCAGCCTCGCCTCCTGGGCCTGGGTCGTCGTGCTCGTCAACGTGCTCGTCATCGCGGCCGTCGCCCAGTTCCAGCTCAACTGGTTCGCGGAGTTCGCGCGCGGCTGAGCCCGAGCCCGCTCAGGCCCCGAGTCGGGTCCAGAGCTCGTCCACCTGATCGAGCGTGGCCTGTTCCGTGCCGCCCGTATCGATGACCGCATCGGCGACCGCCCGGCGAGCCGCGTCGCTCGCCTGATTCGCGATGCGCCGCTCCGCGTCGTCGCGCGTCATGCCGCGCAGCTCGACCATGCGCCGCACCCGCGTCGCCGCCGGCGCCTCGGTGACGATCACGAGATCCCAGCTCAGATCCGATCCCGCCTCGACGAGCAGGGGTACGTCGTAGACGACCACGGCGTGCGGATCCGCCTCCCCCGCCTCGCGAATGCGCCGAGCGAAGAGTTCCCGCACCGCGGGGTGCACGATCGCGTTGAGATCGGCGAGCGCCTCGGGGTCGCCGAACACGAGGCTTCCGAGGGCGGCCCGGTCGAGCGCGCCCTCGGCTGTCAGCACTCCGTCGCCGAAGCGCTCGCGGATCGCCGCAAGTCCAGGCGTGCCCGGCTCGACGACCTCGCGCGCCAGGCCGTCGGCGTCGATGTGCACCGCGCCGTGCTCCGCGAGCCTGCGGGCGACGGTCGACTTGCCGGAGGCGATTCCCCCCGTCAGCGCGATCAGTTTCACAGCTGCAACCCTACCGGGGAACACCGAAGGCCCGGCCAGCGCGAAGCTGGGGCCGGGCCTTCGGTGCGGTGACTAGTTGCCCTCGAGCTGCTGCTTCAGAGCCGCGAGCGCCGCGTCGTCGGCAAGGGTGCCGCTCGACGCGCTGTCGCTCGAGAAGCTGCCCGAAGCGTCGGAGCTGCCGACCGGAGCATCGATCTGCGCGGTGAGCGCCTCGCCGACCTGCTTCTTGTGCGCCTCCCAGCGAGCCTGAGCGGCGGCGTACTCCTGCTCCCACTGCTCGCGCTGGGTCTCGAAGCCTTCCTTCCACTCCTGGGTCTCGGGATCGAAGCCCTCGGGGTACTTGTACTCGCCGTTCTCGTCGTACTCGGCGGTCATGCCGTACAGCGCCGGGTCGAAGTCGGTGCCCTCGGGGTCGACGCCCTCGTTCGCCTGCTTGAGGCTGAGCGAGATGCGGCGACGATCGAGATCGATGTCGATGATCTTGACGAAGACCTCCTGGCCGGCCGAGACGACCTGCTCGGCGAGCTCGACGTGCTGGCCCGAGAGCTCCGAGATGTGCACGAGGCCCTCGATGCCGTCGGCCACGCGCACGAAGGCGCCGAAGGGCACGAGCTTGGTGACGACGCCCGGGGCGATCTGGCCGATCGCGTGGGTGCGCGCGAAGACCTGCCACGGGTCTTCCTGGGTCGCCTTCAGCGAGAGCGACACGCGCTCGCGGTCGAGCTCGACCGAGAGCACCTCGACGGTGACCTCCTGGCCCACCTCGACGACGTCGCTCGCGTGCTCGATGTGCTTCCACGAGAGCTCGGAGACGTGCACGAGACCGTCGACGCCGCCGAGATCGACGAACGCGCCGAAGTTGACGATCGACGAGATGACGCCCTTGCGCACCTGGCCGGGCTTGAGGTCGGCGAGGAACGACGAACGGCTGGCCGACTGCGTCTCCTCGAGGAGCGCACGACGCGAGAGCACCACGTTGTTGCGGTTCTTGTCGAGCTCGAGGATCTTCGCCTCGATCTCCTGCCCCAGGTACGGGGTGAGGTCGCGCACGCGGCGCAGCTCGATGAGGGAGGCGGGGAGGAAGCCGCGGAGGCCGATGTCGACGATGAGACCGCCCTTGACCACCTCGATGACGGTGCCGGTGACGACACCGTCGTTCTCCTTGATCTTCTCCACGTCGCCCCACGCGCGCTCGTACTGCGCGCGCTTCTTCGACAGGATCAGACGGCCTTCCTTGTCCTCCTTCTGGAGCACGAGCGCCTCGACGCTGTCGCCGACCTGGACCACCTCGTCGGGATCCACGTCGTGCTTGATGGAGAGCTCGCGCGAGGGGATGACGCCCTCGGTCTTGTAGCCCACGTCGAGGAGCACCTCGTCGCGGTCGATCTTCACCACGGTGCCCTCGATGAGGTCGCCGTCGTTGAAGAACTTCAGGGTCTTCTCGACCGCGGCAAGGAAGTCTTCGGCCGAGCCGATGTCGTTGATAGCGACCTGCTTGCTTGCCTTTTCGGTCGTTGCGTTCGTCATGTAAATGGTCTCCAGGATGGATGGGAAATCGGGCGGGGCGCGCACGTGAGCGGATGACCGGCATCCGCCCGCGCATGCCCTGCGCATGAGCATGGTTGAGTCGTCACAGAAGTGACGTTCCAGCTTATCGCGATTGCGGCACAGCCGCCACTCCCCCGTTTTCGCTCTTCCCCGGCCTCTCGCCCTCCGGACCGGATCGCGCTCAGTGCGCGGCGGCGTTCCAATTCGGTCCGCGCCCCACTTGCACCTCGAGCGGCACGGAGAGCTCGGCCGCTCCCCCCATCTCCTCGCGCACGATCGCCTCGAGCGCATCCCATTCTCCGCTGGCCACCTCGAACATGAGCTCGTCATGGATCTGCAGCAGCATGCGGGAGCCGAGATCGGCCTCGCGCATGCGCTGCTCGATGCGGCTCATCGCGATCTTGATGATGTCGGCCGCCGAGCCCTGGATGGGCGCGTTGAGCGCAGCCCGCTCCGCATTCGCGCGGAGGGTGCGGTTGGGGCTCGCGAGATCGGGGAACGGGCGCCGGCGGCCGAAGATGGTCTCGGTATAGGTGTCGACCTTCGCCTGCTCCACGACGCGGCGCAGGTAGTCGCGTACGCCGCCGAAGCGGTCGAAGTAGTCCTCCATGAGCTGCCGCGCCTCCGGCCCGCTGAGGTTCAGCTGCTTCGCGAGACCGAACGCCGACAGCCCGTAGGCGAGGCCGTACGACATCGCCTTCACCTTCGAGCGCTGCTCCCCGCTGACCTCGGCCGGCTCCACCCCGAAGATGCGGGAGCCGACGAAGCGGTGCAGATCCTCGCCCTCGTTGAAGGCCCCGATGAGGCCTTCGTCGCCCGAGAGGTGCGCCATGATCCGCATCTCGATCTGCGAGTAGTCCGCGGTCATGAGCGTCTCGTAGTCGGGCGAGTGGATGAAGGCCTCGCGGATGCGGCGGCCCTCCTCCGTGCGCACCGGGATGTTCTGCAGGTTCGGGTCGGTCGAGGCGAGACGCCCCGTGCTCGCGGCGTTCTGCAGCAGGGTGGTGTGGATCCGCCCGTCCTCCCGCACGGCCTTGATGAGGGTCTCGACGATCTGGCGCAGCTTGTTCGCGTCGCGGTGCGCGAGCAACGCGTCGAGGAAGGGGTGCGGGTTCGTGGACTGCAGCTCGGAGAGCGCCGCCGCATCGGTGGTGTAGCCGGTCTGCGTCTTGCGGGTCTTCGGCATGTCGAGCTCGTCGAAGAGCACCTCCTGCAGCTGCTTCGGCGACGACAGGTTCACCTCGCGGCCGATCGCGGCGAAGGCCGCCTGCTCGTAGCCCTGCACCCGGTCGCGCAGCTCGGCCTCGTGCGCCTGCAGCAGCGGGCGGTCGATCTGCACCCCGCGCTCCTCGAGCACCGCGAGCACGGGGATCAGCGGCAGCTCGATGTCGCGGTAGACCCGCTCGGTGCCGCCCGCGAAACGGGATACCATCTCGGCGAGCGCGCGCACGATGTACCAGGCGATCGCCTCGGGACCGGTGCCGCCGTCCGCCTCGGGCAGCAGCTGGTTCGGGTCCGCGACGGGCAGCTCCTCGCCGAGGTAGCGCTGCACCGCATCGGCGATCGTCTTCTCCGGAGTGGCGGGGCGGATCAGGAACGCCGCCACGAGGGCGTCGCCCGCGATGCCGGAGATCGAGACGCCGGCGGCGAGGGCGAGCTTCAGCTGCGCCTTCGCGTCGAAGAAGACCTTGGGCGCGTCGGAGGCGAGCCAGGCCTCGAACTGCGCGTAGTCGCGCCCGCCCGGCTGCCAGCGCAGCAGCACCGTCGAGTCCGGCGTCGCGAGCCCCACCTCGAGGCCGCCGAAGCCCTCCACGATGTGCACCGCGGGCGCATGGGCCTTCGCCAGCCAGTCCCCCAGCTCCTCGTCGAGCAGCATGCGCGCCTCGGGCAGCTTCGGCGCGAGCGCCGCGGCCCCGTTCGAGCCCGCAGCGCCGACCGGCACCTCGGCGCCCGCGATCTTGCCGACGCGCTGCAGCAGCGTGCGGAACTCGAGCTTCGCGAACACCGGCTGCACGAGCGACATGTCGATGTCGCCGCGTTCGAGTTCTTCGAGCGTCACGTCGAGCTCGACGTCGCGGACGAGGCGGTTCAGGCGCCGGTTGCGCTCGGCGAGGTGCGCGTTCTCCCGCAGACTCTCGCCGACCTTGCCGGTCACCTCGTCCTGCCGCCGCAGGAGCTCTTCGAGCGAGCCGAACTGATTGATCCACTTCACCGCGGTCTTCTCGCCCACGCGCGGAACCCCGGGCAGGTTGTCGCTCGTCTCGCCGACGAGGGCCGCGATCTCGGGATACTGCTCCGGCCTGATGCCGTAGCGCTCCATCACCTTCTCCGCGTCGTAGCGGGTGAGTTCGCTCACCCCCTGCTTCGAGGGGTAGAGCAGCGTGATGCGGTCGTCGACGAGCTGGATCGTGTCGCGGTCGCCCGACACCACGAGCACCCGGTAGCCGGCCTCGGCGCCGCGCGTGGCGAGCGTCGCGAGGATGTCGTCGGCCTCGTAGTTCTCCTTCTCGAGGGTCTTGATGCCCATGGCGTGCAGCGCCTCCTGCAGCAACGGCACCTGACCCTTGAACTCGGGAGGCGTCTCGCCCCGGGTGCCCTTGTACTCGGGGTATTCGTCGGTGCGGAAGGAATGGCGCGAGATGTCGAATGCGACCGCGATGGAGTCGGGCTTCTCGTTGCCCAGCAGGTTGATGAGCATCGCGATGAAACCGTGGATCGCGTTGGTGTGCTGGCCGCTCTGCGTCTGGAAACTGTCGACCGGGAGCGCGTAGAAGGCGCGGAAGGCCAGCGAGTGGCCGTCGATGAGCATCAGCGTAGGCTTGGGTGTATTCGACACGGTTCCACCCTACAAGGCGGCACCGACACACCCGAGGCGGAATCCCGCCCCCGACCGCGAGAGACCGAGATGACCGACGCCTCAGCCCCCGTTGTTCCCAGCACCCCGACCGCCGACGCGGAGGGCCTCGCCTTCGTCGAGCGCATCGGTCTCGGCGCGTTGGCCGATCGGATGGGCATCGTCTTCACGGAGTTCACGCGCGAGCGCGCCGTGGCCACCATGCCGGTCGAGGGCAACACGCAGCCGATCGGCCTCGTGCACGGGGGCGCCTACGTCGTGCTCGGCGAGTCGCTCGGCTCGACCCACGCGAACCTGCTCGCGCCCCCCGGGCACGTCGCCCTCGGCCTCGACATCAACGCCACGCACACCGGATCGGCGACCTCCGGGTTCGTCACCGCGGTGTGCACGCCCGTGCACGTCGGGCGCTCCGTCGCGGTGCACGAGATCGCGATCAGCGACGAGTCGGGTCGCCGCTGCTCGACGGTGCGGATCACGAACCTCTACAAGCGGCTCGACTAGATACCTGCAACAGAGCCGAGCCCGGGCGAGGGATCGAGGCCGGTTCTTCCCATCCAGGGCCGGCGCCGTCGCACAACTCGGAGATGTCACTGATCTCGGACCGGATCGACGGTTTCGATCCGAGATCCGTGACATCTCCGAGATCTGCGACAGGGACAGCGGATCCCCACCGCTGCGGGACGTCTTCGGCCTGCGGCGGTCCTGCGCCCGGCCTCCGCGCACGGGGCTCGAAGGCCGGGCCGGTTCTATACCCGGAGCTGCGAAGTGCCCGCCACGCGATGCGCTGCCCTCAGCGCCGTCAGTCCTTCTTCGGACCGAGCTGGTCGATGATCGTCTTCGCGACGTCCTGCATCGTGAGGCGGCGATCCATCGAGGCCTTCTGGATCCAGCGGAAGGCCTCGGGCTCCGAGAGGCCCATCTTGTCGTTGAGGATGCCCTTGGCCCGGTCGACGAGCTTGCGGGTCTCGAAGCGCTCGGCGAGGTCGGCGACCTCGTTCTCGAGCGCGACGATCTGCTGGAAGCGCGACAGCGCGATCTCGATGGCGGGGATGAGGTCGGCCGGGGTGAAGGGCTTCACGACGTAGGCGAGTGCACCCGCCTCGCCCGCGCGCTCGACGAGCTCGCGCTGGCTGAACGCCGTCAGCAGCACGACGGGGGCGATGTGCTCCTTGTTGATCTGCTCGGCCGCGGAGATGCCGTCGAGCTTCGGCATCTTCACGTCCATCACCACGAGATCCGGTCGGAGTTCCTCGACGAGGCGCACCGCCTCCTCGCCGTCCCCGGCCTCCCCGACGACGTCGAAGCCGTTGTCGCGGAGGGTCTCGACGATGTCGAGGCGGATCAGCGACTCGTCCTCGGCGACGACGACTCGCCGCGCGGTGCTGGGGGCGCTCTGCTCTGTCATGCTGATCAGCCTACTACTCCGCTCACGTCGCAGGCCGCGCGCGAGCGGGCCGAGGCGGTGCGATAGTGTGGATCAGTCCCGGCCGGATTGGCGGAATTGGCAGACGCGGCGCACTCAAAATGCGTTATCGAAAGATGTGAGGGTTCGAGTCCCTCATCCGGCACCAGGGAGTTCGGGCCGCTGCGGCGGCCCCGCGGGAAGCGTTCCGAGCGATCCTCGGAACTCCGAGATTGCGGCGTCGCCCGGGCCTCGCTCGCGCACGGCCCCTCGGGCTCGTCGTCGATGCGCTCGCGAAGTCGTCAGGAAGGCGCTCTCGGCCTCAGACGGGAATGCTCCCGCGCCCGATGAGGTGCCTGCGCGGTCCGGCCTCGGCGAGCTGCCCGGTGGCCTCGCCCATGCGGTGGATGCGGAGCGTGTTGGTCGATCCCACGATGCCGGGAGGAGAGCCCGCGATGATCACGACCTTGTCGCCCACCTGCAGCTTGTCCCGTTCCAGCAGGATCAGGTCGACCTGCGCGAACATCTCGTCCGTCGAGCCGACGCGGGGCACCTCGTAGCTGCGGGCGCCCCAGGTGAGCTCCATCCGGCGCCGGATCTGCTTGTTCGGGGTGAAGCCGACGATCGGGAGCGGCTTCCGCAGCCGCGACATCCGGCGCACGGTGTCGCCCGACTCCGTGAAGACGCAGATCATCTTCGCACCGATGAACTCGGCCACCTCGGCCGCTGCGAGCGTGAGGATGCCGCCCTGGGAGCGCGGCTTCGTGCCGAGCGGCTCGATCCTGTCGAGTGCGTGGTCCTCCGTCGCCTCGATGATGCGCGCCATCGTCGCCACGGCCTGCACCGGGTATGCGCCGACGCTGGTCTCTCCCGAGAGCATGACCGCGTCGGCTCCGTCGAGCACCGCGTTCGCGCAGTCGCTCGCCTCGGCGCGCGTCGGGCGCGGGTTCTCGATCATCGACTCGAGCACTTGCGTCGCGACGATCACGGGCTTCGCGCTGCGACGCGCGAGCGCGATCGCCTCGACCTGCACCAGCGGCACCTGCTCCAGCGGCAGCTCCACACCCAGATCGCCGCGGGCGACCATGATGCCGTCGAAGGCCTCGACGATTCCCTCGAGGTTGTCGACGGCCTGCGGCTTCTCGATCTTCGCGATGACGGGGAGGCGGATCCCCTCCTCCCCCATGATCTCGTGCACCCGGGTGATGTCGGCCGCGTCCCGCACGAAGGAGAGCGCGATGTAGTCGACGCCGAGCCTCAGCGCCCAGCGCAGATCGTCCTCGTCCTTCTTCGAGAGGGCCGGCACGTTCACCGCGACGCCCGGCAGGTTGATGCCCTTGTTGTTCGACACCGCGCCCGGCACCTCGACCACCGTGTAGACGGTGTCGTCGGTGACGCGCACGGCGCGCAGCCCGACCTTGCCGTCGTCGATGAGCAGCGGATCGCCCGGCTGCACGTCGCCGGGAAGCCCCTGGTGCGTGGTGCCGCAGATGCTGCGGTCGCCCACGATATCGCGGGTGGTGATGGCGAACTCGTCGCCCTCCTCCAGCTCGTACGGACCGTCGGCGAAGATGCCGAGGCGGATCTTCGGCCCCTGCAGGTCGGCGAGCACCGCGATGGGGCGCCCGACCTCGGCCTCGGCGCGGCGGATGTTGCGGTAGATGCCCACATGCACGTTGTGCGTTCCGTGCGACATGTTGAGGCGCGCCACATTCACGCCCGCGCGGATCAGCTCGAGCGTGCGGTCGTAGCTCGAGACCGCCGGCCCCCAGGTCGCGACGATCTTCGCATGACGCATGACTCAGTCCTTCCGCAACACGTGATAGTACTTCTCGGGGTCCGCCGTGCGCTCATCGATCGCGTCGTGCGGGTTGCCTCGGCCCGGCAGGTAGACCGAGGTCTCGAGGCCCGGGTGCCGGCGGCGCTGCACGAGGATGATCACGATGCCGAGCACGACGGCCAGGAGCGCGGTCCACTGGTTGGAGCGGATGCCGAGCAGGGCGAGGCTCGGGTCGACGCGCATGCCCTCGATGAGGAAGCGGCCGATGCCGTACCAGATGAGGTACATGCCGAAGAACTTGCCCCAGCGCGGCTTCCAGCGGCGCTCGATCGCGAGCAGCACGACGATGCCGAGCAGGTTCCAGACGATCTCGTACAGGAAGGTGGGATGGAAGAGCGTGCCTTCCGGGAGGCCCAGCGGGAAGGCCGGGTTGTCGCTCTCGATCTCGAGGCCCCACGGCAGGGTGGTCGGGCCGCCGAAGAGCTCGTGATTGAACCAGTTGCCCATGCGTCCGCAGGCCTGGGCCAGCAGCAGGCCCGGCACGATCGCATCGGCGAAGGAGAGCCAGCGGATCCCGGTGATGCGCGAGGCGATGAGCACGCCGAGTGCGCCGCCCAGGAGCGCGCCGAAGATCGCGATGCCGCCCTTCCAGAATGCGAAGACGTCCCACAGGTTCTTGTCGGGCCCGAAGTAGTCGCCCCAGTGGGTCGCGACATGGTAGAAGCGGGCGACGATGATGCCGAGCACGACCGCCCACACCAGGAAGTCGATGATCGCCCCGCGCTCCCCCCCGCGCTGCCCGATCCGCCTGGCGGTCCAGATGGTCGCGAGCACGATGCCGAGCAGGATACACAGCGCGTAGAAGTGGATCTGCAACGGCCCGATCTGCAGGTACTGGATGCCGGGGCTGGGAATACTCAGCGGGAGAATCATTCGCTCATCTTTCGCGTTACTGCGGCCGCCCGGGCTCAGACGAGCACGGGCGGCTTCAATCCTACTGCGGGCGGCCCCGGGCTATGCCGGGAGCGCCCCGGTGCCGGCCGCGAGCTCGCGGACCACGGCCGCGAGACCCTCGACGCCGCCGTCGCGCAGCGCGCGCACGAAGACCGTGCCGACGATGGCCCCGTCGGCGTAGTCGAGCGCTGCGGCCACGTGCTCCGCGGTCGAGAGGCCGATGCCCACGCAGGCGAGTTCGGCGCCGTGCGCGCGGAGCCTCTCGGTCAGCCTGCGGGCCGCCGCGTCGAGCTCCGCCCGCTCGCCGGTGATGCCCATCGTCGAGACGGTGTAGACGAAGCCCGTCGTGCTGCGGGCGACCAGCTCGAGACGGTCGTCGCTCGAGGTGGGCGCCGCGAGGAAGACGCGGTCGAGGCCGTGCCGCTCGCTCACCTCGATCCAGTCGGCGGCGGAGTCGGGCGTGATGTCGGGCGTGATCAGACCGTCTCCGCCCGCCGCCTTCAGCTCGGCGGCGAAACGTTCGGGCCCGTACTGCAGCACGGGATTCCAGTAGGTCATCACGAGGATCGGCGTGTCGACCGCCTCGCGCACCCGGCGCACCGCCTCGAACACCTGCGGCAGGCGGAAACCCCGGGAGAGGGCGAGCTGGGTCGCCTCCTGGATCACCAGGCCGTCCATCACCGGATCGGAGTAGGGCACCCCGAACTCGATGACGTCGGCGCCGTTCCGCGCCATGGCGATCGCCGCCTCCACGCTCATCTCGAGGTCGGGGAAGCCGACCGGGAGGTATCCGATGAGGGCGCCTCGGCGCGTCTCCTTCGCGGCGCGCACCGCCGCCGCGACCCGGGAACCGCTCATCCCTCGCCCCCCCGCGCCTCGTCGAGCAGGCCGAAGTAGCGGCCCGCCGTCGCCATGTCCTTGTCGCCGCGACCGGAGAGGCTCACCGCGATGACGGCGTCGGAGCCCAGCTCCCCGCCGATGCGGATCGCACCGGCGAGCGCGTGCGCCGACTCGATGGCCGGGATGATGCCCTCGGTGCGGCTGAGCAGCCGCAGCGCCTGCATCGCCTCGTCGTCGCTCGCGGGAATGTATGAGACCCGGCCGATGTCGGCGAGCCAGGCGTGCTCGGGGCCGACGCCCGGGTAGTCGAGCCCGGCCGAGATCGAGTGCGACTCGATGGTCTGCCCGTCCTCGTCCTGGAGCACATAGGTCTTCGCGCCGTGCAGGATGCCGGGCCGGCCGCGCTCGATCGAGGCGGCGTGCCGCTCGGTATCGACGCCGTCGCCCGCGGCCTCCACCCCGTAGATCCGCACATCGGGGTCGTCGAGGAAGGCGTCGAACATGCCGATCGCGTTGGAGCCGCCGCCGACGCACGCGACCACCGCGTCGGGAAGGCGCCCGGTGCGCTCGAGCAGCTGCGCGCGGGCCTCCTCGGAGATGATCTTCTGGAAGTCGCGCACCATCGCCGGGAACGGGTGCGGGCCCGCGGCGGTGCCGAAGATGTAGTTGGTGCGCTCGACGCTCGCGACCCAGTCTCGGTAGGCCTCGTTGATCGCGTCCTTGAGCGTGCGCGACCCGGTCTTCACCGGCACGACCTCCGCCCCGAGCAGGCGCATGCGGGCCACGTTCAACGCCTGGCGCTCGGTGTCGACCTCGCCCATGTAGATCGTGCACTCGAGCCCGAAGAGCGCGGCGGCGGTCGCGGTCGCCACCCCGTGCTGGCCCGCACCGGTCTCAGCGATCACCCGAGTCTTGCCGAGGCGCTTCGTGAGCAGCGCCTGGCCGAGCACGTTGTTGATCTTGTGCGAGCCCGTGTGGTTCAGATCCTCCCGCTTGAGGAAGATTCGCGCGCCGCCGGCGTGCTCGGCGAAGCGCGGCACCTCGGTGATCGGCGAGGGCCGCCCCGCGTAGTCGTGCAGGAGCCCCGAGAGCTCCGCCTGGAAGGCCGGATCCGCCTTCGCCGCCTCGTAGGCCTCCGTGAGCTCGTCGATCGCCGCGATGAGCGACTCCGGCATGTACCTGCCCCCGAAGTCCCCGAAGAACGGGCCGTGCTGGTCGCGGAGGCTCGTGACGCCTCCGGGTGTCTGTTCACTCACGATCGTCCTCTCAGACGCTCAGATAGCTCTGCAGGGTCGCGACCGGGTCGCCGGTCACGAGCGCCTCGCCGACCAGGATCGCGTCGGCGCCCGCTTCGCGGTACCGCACGACGTCGTCGATGCCCAGCACGGCCGACTCCGCCACGCGGATGACGCCGGCGGGAATCTGGTCGGCGACGCGACCGAAGAGCTCGCGGTCGAGCTCGAAGGTGCTGAGATCGCGGGCGTTCACCCCGATCAGCTGCGCCCCGAGGTCGACGGCCCGGGCCACCTCCTCCTCCGAGTGGGCCTCGACCAGCGCGGTCATGCCGAGCTCGCGGATGAGCGTGTAGAGCCGCTGCAGGGTGGCCTGCGGCAGCGCCGCGACGATGAGGAGCACCAGGTCCGCACCCGCGGCGCGGGCCTCGAGCACCTGGTACTCGTCGCCGACGAAGTCCTTGCGCAGCACCGGGATGCTGACGGCTTTGCGGACCGCCTCGAGATCGGCGAGGGAGCCCTTGAACCGGCGCTCCTCGGTCAGCACGCTGACGACGCTCGCCCCGCCCGCTTCGTACTGCGCCGCGAGCGCCTGCGGTTCGGGGATGTCGGCGAGGTCGCCGCGGGAGGGGCTCGCGCGTTTGACCTCGGCGATGACCTTGATGTGCTCGGCGGGAGCGAGCGCCGCGAGGGCGTCGAGCGCCGCCGACCTCTCGAGCGCCTCGGCCTCGAGGGTTGCGAACGGCTTCAGCTGCTGGCGAGCCCGCGCGTCTTCCAGAGCACCCGCGAGCAGTTGGTCAAGCACCTGAGTCGTGCGTCTTGGGGCTGAATTTCGGGCCGCGGACGCCGAAGCCGGCCCTCGAGAGGATGAAGCCGAGCACTATGCCGACCACGACCACGCCGGCGCACACCCAGACGCCCACCGGCATGTGCAGGAAGAAGAAGACGGCTCCGGCTGCGATGCCGAGCAGCATGACGATCACCGCCGTCCATGCCGCGGGCGAATCGCCGTGACCGGGGTCTCCGTGCTGGGTGCTCATGAATCTCCTCGAAACAGATGGTTCCCGAATAGCCTACCTTCCCGGCGCCGTCCAGGGGAAACGCCACGCGCCCGCCGGGCCGGCGCTCGCAGAACAGGACGACTCAATCCGACGCAGTCGGGTCGCCGCCTTCGCTCAATCGATCCCAGTCCGAGAAGCGATCGGGAGCGTCGTCCTCGCGAGCGGCGGCATCGCGGACGCCGCGATCCTCCCGAGCGGCGTACTTGCGCCCGGCCGCGCCCCAGCGCCCGCCCAGCACCGCGACGAGCGCGCCGAGCAGCGCGAGCAGCGCGCCGCAGGCGAGAGCGAGCACGATGAACGGGCTGGAGGAGCTGCGTTCGACCATCTCGAGCTGCGCATCGCCCGCGATGCCGGTCGCCTCGGCCAGGCGCCCGGACGCGGCGCCCCAGGGATCGATCAGCACCGAGATCGCGATCGCGGCGATGCCGGCGCCGAAGAGCACCACGAGCACGCCGAGCACCCGCCGGAAGCCGGATCCCGCGATCGTGAGCGCCAGCGCCGCGGCGAAGCCCGCGAGGGCGATCGCGGTCAGCGCGGCGTTGACCTGCTGGCCGGTCACGACGAGGACTTCGAATGCCGCGGCCCCCGGGGCGAGCTCGAGCGACACCCAGGGCTGCGAGGCCGCGAGGAGGGCGCCCGCGGAGACGAGCGCGATGCCCGCGATCAGCCAGAGCTTGCTACGCATGCTCGTCGCCCAAAGCCCTCAGCGTGTTGGCGACGGCGACCGCGCGCAGTGGGGCCGCGGCCTTGTTCCGCGATTCCTGGTCCTCGAGCTCTGGCACGGAATCGGCGACGATGCCGCCGCCCGCCTGCACCATCGCGACGCCTCCGCGAATGGTGGCGGTGCGGATCGCGATCGCAAGGTCCGCGGCGCCTCCCAGGCCGAAGTAGCCGACGACTCCCCCGTAGACCCCGCGCTGCACGGGCTCGAGCTCGTCGATGATCTGCAGCGCGCGGGGCTTCGGGGCGCCGCTGAGCGTGCCGGCCGGGAAGGTCGCGCGCAGGGCGTCGATGGGATTCTGGCCATCGCGCAGCATTCCCTCGACGGTGCTCACGATGTGCATGATGTGGCTGAAGCGCTCGATGCGCATGAACTCGGTGACCTCGACGCTCGAGGGCGTGCAGACGCGCAGCAGGTCGTTGCGGGCGAGGTCGACGAGCATGAGGTGCTCGGCCCGCTCCTTCTCGTCGGCGAGCAGATCCCGCTCATGCTGCTGATCCTCGTCGACCGTCGCCCCGCGCGGGCGGGAGCCCGCGATCGGGTGGGTCATCACGTGGCCCGTGTCCTGCACCGTGACGAGCGCCTCGGGGCTCGATCCCACTACCGCGAAGGGCTCCCCCGCGGCGTCCTCCAGCTGCAGCAGATAGAGGTAAGGGCTCGGGTTCAGGTGGCGCAGCACGCGGTAGACGTCGAGCGGATCGGCGGCGCACTCCTGATCGAAGCGCTGCGAGATCACGACCTGGAAGATGTCGCCGTCGACGATGTACTGCTTCGAGCGCTCGACCGCCGCCAGGTAGTCGTCCTCGGCGGTGAGCCTTCGCGGGTCGGGCAGGGCGTCGCGGTCGAGCTCGCCGAGGGGCGAGGAGGCCGGAGCCGCGAGCGCCCGCTGCAGCTCGTCGAGGCGCTGCTGGGCGTCGAGCCATTGCGCGTCGGCGTCGCCGGATCGATCGTCGTTCAGCACATTCGCGAGCAGCACCACGGTGCCCTCGCGGTGGTCGATGACGACGAGCTCGCTCACGAGGCTGAGCCCCTGCGTCGGCAGCCCGGGGCCCTCGGTCGGTCCGTTCGGCAGGCGCTCGAACTGGCGCACCGTCTCCCAGCCGAGGTAGCCGACGAAGCCGCTCGCGAGCGGCGGCAGCGCGGGATCCGGATCCTGGTGCCATCGCTCGTAGACCGCGCGCAGCGCCTCGACGGGCTCGAGGCCGTCGACGCCGCCGGGCAGCAGGCGATCCTGATCCACCGCACTGCGGGCGTCGGGCGCCCAGTGCGCCCGCCCGCCGCGTTCGCCGAGCACGCCGAAGCTGCCCGCCCCGACGAAGCTGAAGCGGGTCCACACCCCGCCCTGCTCCGCGCTCTCGAGTAGGAAGGTGCCGAGACGGTTCGCGGCGACCTTGCGGTAGATGCCGACGGGGGTGTCGGCATCGGCGAACACCTCGCGGCAGACGGGGATGACGGAACGTCGGGCGCGCGCCGCGTCGAAGGCGGCGCGGGTCGTGGTGAGGCTCACCGAACCAGACTAGCGGGTCGGCGAGGGCGATCCGCCGAGCGGAGAGCGCGGCCTCCGCGCAGCTGTCCCCTATCTCTGCAGCGCTCCGAGCGTTCCGGCGGTCAACGGCGTCAGCCCGGGGTAGCCGGGCGTGAGCCCCGCCGGCTCGATCGCGTTGAGGATGACGATCGCGAGGTCGGTCTCCGGGCAGTACGCCGCGATCCCGTTCGAGCCGGGGATGGCGCCGGCGTGACCGTGGCAGAGGCCGACGCCGGGAACATTCCACGTGGCGAGCCCGGCGCCCTCGCCGAGTTGGACGGCCGGCACGCCCTGGGCCTCGTAGGTGGCGGTGAAGAACTCCGACGAGAGCGGGGTGAGCTCGATCATCTGCTCCAGATGCTGCCCGCCTACGACATCGCCGCCGACGAGCGCGCGGATCCAGACGGCCTGATCCCTGGCCGAGCTGACCATGGCGCCCGCCGACCAGGCGCCGGTCCACTGCGGCGACGCCTCCTGGTGCTCGACCGTTCCGAACTGCTTGGCGCAGTCGGCGCCCTCGCCCGCGTCGCAGACGAGCACGAACCCGTCGACGGCCTCCGGGCCGGTGCCCTCGCCGTCGAGGTAGGTGCTCGTGAGCCCGAGCGGCTCGATGAACCGGGCGTCGACGAGCTCGGCGTACGGGGTCTCGGCGGCGAGCTCCGCGATCCGGCCGAGCATGATGTAGCCGGCGTTCAGGTACTCGTACTCGGTGCCGGGCGCGAAGACCGGCGGCCGGGTGAAGACGTCGTCGATGAGCTCCTGCGGAGCGACGTGCCCGACGAGGTCGAAGTCGAGCTCGTCGAGCCCGCTCTCGTGCTGCAGCAGCATCCGCACGGTGATCGCGCCGCCGTTCGGCGCGGCCGGGAACCAGCGGTCGATCGTGTCGTCGAGCGAGAGCGCGCCCTCCTGATCGAGCTGCATGACGAGCGCCGCGGTGAAGAGCTTCGTCATGCTGCCGATGTGGAACGTCGCGTCCGGCGCGAGCGGTGCGCCGGGCTCCCCCTCGCCGCTCGCGGTCGCGACGACCCCGCCGTCGCCGAGGGATGCGGCCAGCGCGGTGCCGGGGATCTCGAATGCGAACGGCCCGGTCGACGGCGACGCCCGCCACTGGGTGAGCGCCGCGGCCATCCGGTCGGCGAACGCGGCGTCGGCGGTCGACGTCGGCGAGGCGGTCGACTCCGCGGCGCAGGCGGCGAGCGTGCCGGCAAGTGCGCCGGAGAGCACGAGCGCGGTCGCGATCGCGGTGAGACGGTTGAGTCGCAAGGTCGGCCTTTCCCTCATCGGTCGGTGAATCGCGCGACGAACGCGGTGACCTCGGTCTCCAGCTGCGCCGAGAGCGGGTACTGGATCTGGTCGGCGAGGCCCGGCACATCCGCGGATCCGACGTCGCGCATGATGTGGACGACGTCCGTCAGCTCGACGAATCGCGCGACCCCGGGTGCGAAGGCGTTCGCGAGCGCGATCACGCCCGACCCGGCCGTCCCATCGCCGCACGGGGTGTTGAAGTCCTTCGTGCCGCAGGTGACGAGCACCGGGATGGTGATCGACGGCGCGATCGCCGCGGGGTCGATCTCGTCGAACTGCTCGCCGTAGAGCGTGCGGTACGCGTGCGAGACGACCATCTGCGCCGGGTCCGATCCGTAGATGTTGTTCGCGATGGTCGTCTGCATGAGGGCGGTGTAGTCGGTCGCATCCGGCAGCGGCACGGGCCCGGGATCGGGGTACGGCGGCGCTCCGGTGCGGATCTCGTCCACGCCGTTCGCCATCCACGCTTTCAGGGCGGTCGCGTCCGATGCGCTCATCGCCGAGCCGGCGACGGCGGCGTCGATCTGCTCGGCGAGTTGGCTGGGCACGACGTCGAGGATGTTGGCGTACGACGGCTCGATGAGCGCGAGCCCGGCGATCGCGGGGCCCGAGCCCGGGTCGGCAGCGACCGAGATCGTCACGGCGCCGCCCTCGCTGTGCCCGACGAGGATGAGGCGGCTCGCATCGATGCCGGGCTGCGCGGCCACGAAGGCGAGCGCGTCCCTGACCGGTTGTATGCGCAACTCCTCATAGCCGCGCGACAGCAGTTCGTCGGGATTGTCGGCGTAGGGGCCGAGCCCGGTCGCACCGGTGCCGAGCTTGTCGTAGCGCAGCGATGCGATCCCCTGCGCGCTGAGCAGGTCGGCGATCCACTCGTACTCCTCCATGG
>CALMSE010000209.1 GCA_937872275.1 uncultured Leucobacter sp.
GTTTCGTACATTCGGGCGCGGAGCGGGCGGGGGGAGGCGCCTCCGATGGTCTCGGCGACCTGCCGGCCGAACTTGATCAGGCGGAGGTAGAGGAGGTCGGCGTCGTCGGCGGGATCGACCCGGTAGGGGACTGGGGAAGTGTCCCTGCCTCCGGCGACCTTCACCGCGGAAGTGTCTACTGCGGCGACGGTGGTCTCGGCGAGGTCGCGCATGTGCGCCAGCTGGAACGGCACCTGGCGGATGTGCCAGGTGAAGGACTCCGACCAGGTGCGTTCAGTCTGCATCGGCTCCTCCTCGACGCATGAGGCCCTGGGCGACAGCTGTGAGGGTGGCGGTGTCGATGTACTCCTGGCCGCCGCACCGGTGCACCAGGCCGTTGGACGGCGCGCTGAGTTCGGCCAGGAGGGCATCGAGCGCCCGTGCCGCAGCCTCACGCTCGATAGCATCCGCCTCTTCACGCTGCTCAGCAATGAACCTCGCAGCCCTCTGGCAAAGGTTGCCGGCAGGGGTCATCTCCCCGACTGCTGCTGTCGCACCAGCCAGTTCAAGCTCGATGTTGGTCTTGGCGCTCATTGCATCCACCTCTGCGCTCTCGGAATGATCTGATTCGGGTTGGCGATCTGCGCCATGGGAGACTGCATCATCTGTTGCACTATCGGAGCTGAGACCACCTGCGGCGCGATGATGTGGCGCGGGTTCTTCCGCCAGCCCATCTCGTAGAGCTTCGTCGGGATGTGCACGCTGTTGCAGAGACCGAGGTAGTGGAGATCCCTCCCGAGCGCAGCTATCTCGTCCTCGGCGCTCACGTCAGCTCACCCTGCTTCGCCGCCTCACAGAGAGCACGAGCGATGTACTCAGCCTTCGGCCCCGGATCGTCGCCAGTCTCGGAGCGGTACAGGTCGAACTTGAACTGCCACTCCATCGACGCCGCCTCGATCAAGTCGGCCACCTTGCTCTCATCGAGCACCGGCTGAGCAGCGAGATCAGCAAGCTCCATCATCACCTCAGCGGCTCGGCTATTGAGGCCATTCAGCTCGACCCAGTGAGCCTCGGCCTCCGCGATCAGCTTCTCGTGGGCTTTATCCCCCTTTGGGGATGTTGCAACAGTTGCACTTTTCCCAAAGTCGCTCGGCTCCTGCGGGGCGATACCAGCGACGGTGAGCATCCTCGCGGCGCGCTTCCTGACTATCTCGCGATGGTGCTGCGAAGAGCGCGCCCACGATCCGACGCCGTTACCGCTCTCGTGCCACTCCTTCGCTGCCCGCTCGATCTGCTCGGCGGTCGGGTTAGGTGTGGTCGTCATGGTCAGCCCTCCTCGGGGATGTCGTGGCCGAGAACGCGATCGATAGCCTTCTCAAGCCCTCGGATACCTTCGTCGATCACGCGCCACGCCTCCACTGCGGTGCGCATTTCCATGTAGCTGCCGCCGCGGCGCAGGACTTCGTTCATACGGTCTCGATCAGCGATCAGCGACTCCTTCACCCGGCCAATCGTGCGGACCGCATGATCGTCGTACTCGTCCTGCATCGTCCGCTCGCGGGCGACCAATCGCGGCCCCGACTCGAATCCGGGCAGTGTTTCAGCAGTCATTCAGATCAACCTCTCCTTCGCCACAGTGGTCGTCATGGTTTAGTCCTCCGCGAACCAGGGGCACACGTCACGGTGCTTCCTGGCGTAGTAGCGGTCGTGGTCGCACGTCGGGCACGAGTTCGCGCCCTCGTGGGAGCAGCCATTCGGGTCGGGGTGCATGATGTCGGTGTCGGTGTATACCGTCCCGTCATGCGAGACGTACGGGGCAGCCATCAGTCGTCGCCTCCTACCGGGAGCACCGGCTTCTCGCACGGCCAGGGATACAACGGCGCGTCCTCCCAAACACTGGGATCAGCGCCAGCGCCACTGTCGACCATGCAGCCGACGCACACCTCCATCGGCGTCGCTGGGCACGCGGTCATGTCCTCGGGCTGGCCGTCCTCGTCGCGGTGCTCGCACTCGCCTTCGAGGCAGTCACGCGGCCAGCACTCGGCGACGTGAACGTGCTCGGTGTGCGGCTTGCCCGGGCAGTTTGATGCGAGATGAGACTGGCGCATCGTTCTCGCATACGCCACCGCGTGCTGGGGGCAGTTGGCGTTCCCCGCGTCGGCCAGAGTGACGAGGCCGCACGGCTGCTTCGCGCAGGGGCACTCGTCCTCGAGGCGAGTACCCACCCACGAGCGGCCATAGTGCCACTCGAGCTGCGGTTCGGGTACAGCAGCACGAGAGAGCACCGGGAACGCGGCCAGGATCGCGTCGGCCTCGCGCAGCGCGTTTGGTTGAGTGCCGTGGTCGTAGATGGTGAACAGCAGCTCAGACAATCGCCCACGTATATCGTCATCAGACTCGCAACAGGGTTTCGCTACCGGGGCAACATAGGGGGGCACCCACCCCTGCCCGTGACCAATCTGCCCGCAAGAAGGGTGCAGCTTGCCGTCGTTATGCCATGCATCTCCGCGCGCTGGCAGTGGGCACCAAGCGCATACTGGCGCCGCCTCTTGGGGTGTGGTGAGAGCAGCCCGAGCGGTGATCTTTTGCGAATGCTCGCCGACCGCCGAGGACACCGTTTCGTATCCAGTACGTTTTGCAGTACGTGACGGCGGCGAGGTAGCGGCTTGGATCGCGGCGTCAGTGATTTCTTGTAGTGCTACAAGATCGGACGCGACCGGCACACCATCAATGACGGCTTCCATGTCGGCGAGCACTTCACCGATCGCCTCACGTACGCTCGGAGCGTCGATCTCCTGTCGTGTGGTGAGAGCTTCTAGGGCGTCAGCGCAAGCGTTGAGCACACCCTTGGCGATGTCCGGCACCGAGAGGCACCAATCGCGCTGTCCAAGCCGCCGCGCTTCCGCGATCAGGTCTTCGGTCTTCTCGGTCATGGGGTTACCTCCGTCACGTACACGCCAAGCTCGCGCAGGTCCAGGTCGGGCAGCTCACCCGCGCGCAGACGCTTCACAAGCCCGTCTATATCGACATCGCCGGGGTTCGTGATATCTCCCCGTAGCGGCTTGTCCACGTACTCCGCGATCTGGGTGAGAGTCCCGGTGAACTCAAACGGCGCTCCCGCATCGTCCCGGTTATCAACGTCCCGCATCGTGTAGGTCTTCTCGGTCATCGCTCCGGCTCCTCTCTCGGCTTCACGAGCCGGATTGTCAGGTAGTCTTCGTACTCCGGCGTGAATCGCCGGTAGCCCTGAGTGCGCAGCAGCCGCTCCGCCACTTCCGTCACCGTCTCGTCGTATCCGACCTCGACAGCGGTCATCACGTCCTGCGCATGATCCCCGGCATTCACAAGCACGCGGGTATGAGTCACGCTGACCGCGATCAGTTCGCGGGGGTTATCGGGGGTCATGAGAGGACTCCTTCGTGGAGTGCAAACGCGGTGACGATCGCACCGAAGACCGAATCCTTGAGACGCTGATCCGCCGGCAGTTCGGCATATGGAACCAGGCATGGATGGGTCTTCGCCACAGCGTCCTTAGTGTCGCCGTGCACCCAGCCGTCGCGGCGCTTGGTCTTGCACCAGGCGTCGTGAAGCTCCTCCGGCGTAGCCCCGTCGAGCGCCGTCTGCACCCCTTCATACGCGGATTGCACCTGCCACTCCGGTGCTTCCATGAAGTGCGGCGACACGTCGGCCTCGTCGCTGGTGACTTGGAGCGCACGATTCGCCTCGTGGCACACGTGCGCGATTCTCTCGATATCGATCATGGTCGTGCTCCGATCTGCGACCACACGGCCGCGGTAGTGGTGTCATCGAGGCGGCGGAGCCCGAGGGCGCCCCGAAACTGGATCGGCTCACGAAGTGGTCGCGGGTTCGCAAGCACCAGGTGGTTCTCTGCGAATTGGTCAGCCCATGGAGAGCACAACCCGGTACCGGCCTTCACCGCCTCAGTGAAACCGTTCGCCTTCGCCTTGTAGCAGCGCGGCCGGTTCGTTGGCGTTCCAGCGCACTTATGCACGTCCACAAGGTCAACAACGCCGATGATCGCGCCGAACGTGTCAAGGTCGCCAGGCGCGTTCCTGACTGCCCTTGCAGCGTGAGGGTGTGCTCGCTCGAAGTCGATCCACTCATGGATCGGGTTTACGCGGGCCGCAGCGTGCACCGCGATGGGCCCACGATACGATCCAGCAATATTCCTGACGCGATTCTCAACATCTTTCTCGCCCCAGATGATCGCGTGCGACCAGGGGTGGCGCACCGTCAGGATCCTCAGTTCAGTTGTCATCGTGTGTTCCTTTCTCTCGGGGCGCGGACTTCATAGACAGGGATTTCACTTCCATCAGGAACTGGGCTATGGTCCAGACATGGCACATGTAGCGATCGCTGCACGGCTTGACACACTCGCAGCACACAACCGGCGAACAGCGGACGCGCTCGAGCAGCTCGCGCACTCCACCGGGTCGACAGACCGGGAGATCGAGGAACTCATCGAGAAGCACCGCGACCTCGCAGCCGACCTCGAAACACTCGCGTCCCGCAGTAGGGCGAACGACGTGTGACCCGCACCTGACTCTGCCTGCCGCCGTGGGCGCGTGTTCCCGCGTGGTGGGTGTTGGACCCTGGCTTTCGATTGGAGGGAGGGGTGATGTCCGGAAAGAACCGCGGAGAGAAGTCCGCAAAGAAGCCTGCTGCTCAGACGCTGAAGGAGAAGCGTGCAGCGAAGCGGGAGAAGGCCGCTGAAGACGGCAGTCTGCTCGGCAAACGCAAGTAGCGTGCTCGGGGTGCGTGATGCGCACCCCGAGTTCCCCGACTGGGCCCGAACCCCGAGACTTGAGTGCTTCCTCGGTAACGCCCGCGCGGTTGAGCGCGGCGAGCTCCGACACAGTGAGATTCCGGGTCATGCTGCGGCCCTCCTGCGGTATGCCGCGCGGCGCTTCTCCCGCTCCTGCACGAGTCGCTCATGCAAGGACTCTGGATGCGTTTCTCCCCAGCGAGAGAGGTGATAGCCGGGTGTAGCGGATTCACGAGTTCCGCAGCCGTCGAGCGACGCGCAAGCGTCGCAGAGGTAGAAGATCCCCTCAGCGCGTGCCCCGCCCAGGGCGCCGCCTACCTTCCCGCCACAGTCTCGGCAGGCGTGCACGTCATAGAGGGCGGCCCATTCCTCGGCGATCACGTCAAGGTCGAAGAGGGTCGGTCCGTTCATCGTGTGCCGTCCACGAACATCAGGGAAGCGGGCTCGACCGTGCGGATCGCTTCGAGGTTCCAGATGCATCCAGACGCGCAGTCCCATCCGTAGTACCAGGCAGTCTCGTTCGCGAGTCGGGCGGGCCACTGGTACGGGGCAATGATGATGCCGTCGTAGAAGTTGACGAGGTGATCCCAGGCGATACGGTCACCCCTCCACCCGTAACGGCGGGTGTCTGCAGCCGGGGTGCAGTCGTAGAGTCGGGTGAACCGGTGGAGTCCCTCGAGCGTGTCGATCAGGAGGATCCGGGCCTCGGGCGCGAGGGTGACGGTGTGCTCGTTGTCGAGGGAGCCGGTGCGGAAGTCCTCGGCCTGGCACCAGGTCTTCCAGTCGTCCTCACCGAGCACCGACACCCAGAACCCGCTGGGCTTGTCCCAACGCTTCAACTTGCCCGAGTAGTCGAGGGTGCGGTCGAAGGCGAAGTCGGGATCCTGCGAGTAGTGCCGCAACTGGAGGTCATGCACGGCGGGTGCCTGCTTGTTCACAGGACCACCTCCCCGCCCTCGGTGCGGATCACGCCCTCGGACAGGCGCAGACCCCGCTCGGCCATGTCCTCCGCGATCGCCGCGTCCACCCGCTCCGCGGCCTCGATCAACTCGAGCGCGAGATCCCGCGCCTGCGTCGTCGAGTAGTTGGTGCGCTTCTTCTCCTGCCGGAGCTCGACCCGGTAGTCGTCGGTCGCCTGCACTTCGGCGACGTCGACGACGATGCTCTCTCTGATAGCCATGTTCTTCGCCTCCTAGAAGGGCTGCTCGTCGTCGAAGCCGCCGAAGGACTGCTGTCCCTCGACCACCGCCGACTCGCCCCACGCCGGCTGACTCTGCGCGGCCCCGTACCCGCCGCCCTCGGTCTGCCCGTACGACGGCGCCGCCCCGTTCCCGGGCTTCTCCCACCCGCCACCGGCTGGGCCGCCCGACCCGGCACGAGCGACGGACGCGGTGGCGAAGCGCAGCGACGGTCCGACCTCCTCCACCTCAAGGTCGAGAGAAGTGCGGTCCTGCCCCTGGCTGTCCGTGTAGGCCCGCTGCGTGAGGCGACCCTGCACGATGACGCGCATGCCCTTCGCGAGCGTCGAGGCGATGTTGTCGGCCTGCTCACCGTAAGCGCGGCACCCCACCCAGAGGGGCTCACCGTCAGCCCAGTCGCCGGACTGGCGGTCCCGCACGCGCGGAGTCGAAGCGATGCGGAACGTCACCCACGGCTTACCCGCCTGGCTGACGCGCGGTTCGGGGTCGGCGACGACGTTCCCGATGATTGTGATGATCGGTTCGTTCATGATGCGTTCCTTCTCTTGTAGAGGCCCCGCTCGTGGCGGGCTTGCTTCCGGCGATCGGCTTGGAGCTTGTTGTTGTTGCGTCGGCACTCGTTGCAGCGCCGCTCGGTGTACCCGTCGGTGCGCACATAGAGGGTTGTGGATTCCGGCGTGAGAGCGTGGCCGTGTTTGCAGGCACTTCGCCCAGCGTTCGGTGCGGTTGCCCTGCCCTTTGCCGCCATGTCGCGCATGTTCTCGACCTGCGCGCCCTCTCGAAGGTGGGAGGGACGCGCACAAGGTGGGTTGTCGCACAGATGCATGACCACGCCGTCGAGATCGCGGTCAAGGTGATTCATCAGCGAGATCCGGTGTACCAGCCGAGTGCCATGCAGCGGCCGCGGTGAGACCCCGTAGCCTCTGCCGTTCTTCGCTCCTGTCCACTCCCAGCATTCGCCGAGTTCTGGTCGATGGGGCGGCAAACTCGTAGGAACGAGATGCTCGCCGAGTATCAGCGGGATAGAGGCCATGATTTACACCTCTCCCGGCTCGATCAGAGCCGTGTCTTCGTGGTCTTTCTGGACGATGCGGGCGTACTCGCCCTGGAAGCGCAGGGTGCGTTCCCCGGGCTGCCCCTGCCGGTTCTTCGGCACGATGAACTCGATGTCGGACGTCATGTAGTTCTTCCCGCCCACCCGCTTCTCTGGGCGGTGGAGCAGCACGATCGCATCCGCTGCGTGCTCGAGCGCGGCCGTGCCGCGTAGATCCGTGACGAGGGGGCGCGGCGACTTCCTCGCCGCACCGTCGCGGTTCAGTTGTTCGAGGAGCACGACCGAGCAGTCGAGATCCTTCGCGAGCGCCTTCGCGTCATTCGCCCATGACTCCAGATCGAGCGGCCTCGACCGTGACCCGGGCGGGGACTTCACCAGGCCGAGGTAGTCCACGACGAGGAGCCGCAGATCACCCTTCCGGTGGAGGGCCCGTGCGAATGCGGTGACGTCTTCCCAGCGGGCGCCGGGACGGTCGTATACCTCGAGGGGCAGCTGGCCGATCGCGTCCTCCGCGGCCCGCACCGACTCCCACCCCTCAGGCGTCAGCTGGTGGTGCTGCAGCGCCGACTGGTGGATGCCCTGCATCATCGAGATCAGCCGCTTCAGGAGATCCTTCTCCGTCATCTCCAGCGAGATGTACCCGACCCGGCCGCCGAGCTCTGCGACGTGCAGCGCCAGCTGCAGCCCGAAGATGCTCTTCCCGTTGCCCGACCGGCCGGCGACGGTGTACATGCCGCCGGGGCGGATCCCGCCGATCATCGCGTTCAGCGACGGCCACGGTGTCGGGAGGTGGGGGACACGCGACTGCATCTCCTCGACGAGCTCCCCGAACACGTCCCCGATGCGGTGCGACTGGCGGAGTGTGCCGCCGCGGAGGTCGGCGACGATGTTCGCCGCCTGCTCGACGATGTCGGCGCCCTCATCATCTCCGGACGCGGCGAGCATCCGGATCGCGTCGGCCGCCTCGGCAAGCTTCCGGCGTTCCCCGAAGCGGCGCACGATCTCCGCGAACTCCATCGCCTGGTACCCGTACACGTTGAGGCCTGCGAGCTCGTGCGGGTAACCCGCGTCCATCTGATGGGTGCGGCCCGTCTGCACCAGCAGGTCGTTGACGGAGATCGGGGATGGCGTCCTGCCCTGGTCGGCGACGTCGCACATCGCCACGTAGAGGGCGGAGTTCCGAGGCACCGCGAAGTCCCCCTCGCGGACGATCTGCCGCACCTCCCAGATCCTGGCCGGGTCAGCGAAGATCGCCCCGAGGAGATACCCCTCGGTCTGCGGGTCGTACTGGATCTGCTCGGTCACGACCGCGGCCCTTCCTCGATGATCTGCAGCACGTCGGCCGGCATCACCGGATACCGGGAGGACCGGTAGTGCTCGGTGATCGCCTGCTCGGTGTCCTCGATCGGGAACCCGTCGAGCACTTTCAGCCATGCGCGCGCCTCGTACTCGCCGCGCTCACGCCCGTCGAACGCTGCGGCGAGCGCGAGCAGGTTGTACGTGTCCCGCCAGGTTCGAATCGCTGGGCGCCGATCTGAGACGATTTCCTGGGCCCGCTCGTCGGACTGCCCGGCCCGGCCGCGATCGCCTGCGGTGGCCCCCATGGCGGCACGCTCCGCATGGGTCCGGTTGTCACTGCCCAAGCTCATGACTCCCCCAATCGTCCGTGCGGGGCTCCTGCTGCCTGATCCTCTGCGCCATGCGCTCGACGGCGGTCCCCTCGCGGGCACCGGCGCGCGGGGGGAGCGGTTCGTCTTCCCACCTGTCGCCGTTCAGCCATGTCGCCGGGTGAGGGATGAACCGCTTCTCCGGCAAGTTCGGGTCGTCGCGAAGGCGGCGTGCACCATCGAGCAACGGGGTCGGGTTCCCCGCCCGCTCCACCGCCTTCTCGAAGGCCTTCCGTGCGGTGGCTTTCCCCGCCTTCCTGGGGTAGGTCGACCAGAACGCATCGAATGCGGCGGCCGACACCACCTCACCCCCCTTGGGGGTTTGGGGGTTATCTACCTCAGATCTATCTACCTCTATAAGAGGAGCGATCTGCTCGCTGGTGCCGGTAGGCTCGGTCGTTTCCTGCCGGTTGGAATGGTCCCTACCGGCATCCGGTGCCGCTAGGGATTCGTCCTCGTCGAGAGGGCGATCCATCAGGCGGTATCCGTCGGCCTGTCGATAGCCACGCTTCGAGGTTCGGCGCACCCGCTCGACGACACCAAGCTCCTCGAGCTCGCGCAATGCGTCGCGCACTTTGCGCTCGGAGCAGCGGGCCTCCGCCGCGAGCGTGGCCTGGCCGGGGAAGTTGCCCCGCAGGCCGGCTCGCGTTGCGAGGGCGCCGAACACCATCACGCCCCATACCGAGACGCGCTGGTGTTCCCGGAACATCCACGTCGGGATAGCTGCGAATCCTTCAGCCACGGTTCTCTCCTTTCACGGGCACCCAGGCCCCGATCAACGCCATCCACCGGTCCCACTCGTCGCCGTAGATGGCACGCATCATCTCCGCTGCCGTCTCCGCCGAGATCGGGACCGCTTTCCCGTCTTCGGTGAGACGCGCCCACCCCCAGATGAACGGGTAGAGGACCGGCACAAGGGAGGGATCCTTCACCCACTTCTTGACCTTCGCCCCGTAGGCGAGGGCCTTCGTCTGCAGGTCGCGCTCCGCACGCTCGTTGCACGAGGCGCACAGGGTCACGCTGTCGGTGATCGACGGCCGGATCTTCGACCCGCCCATCCCGACCGCCCGCCGGTGCCCGTGCGTGAGATCCCCGCGCTTCCCGCAAAGAGCGCACTGCTCGTGATCCCGCTCGTACATGCCCGCCCGGGTCTTCGGTGTCGGCCCGGTCACTGGAACGCACCCGCCTTCCACACCCGGAACTCGTGAATCCCGGACAGCACCACGCGGGGGTAGGCGTTCAACGCCTCGAGCGTCAGCATCCCCTCCCGGGTGCGGCCGTCCACCCTGAACACGCGCTCCTCGCCCTCGACGTGCACGATGTCGCCGAGCTGGATCTCCTGCAGCTTCCGCTTCGCCACGGTCAGCCCCTTCCCGGCCCGCCGGCCATCTGCACGGCGGCGAGCACCAGCTTCGATTGCGTCTGCAGCGAGCTCTTGCGAGAGTCGACGAGGTCCGCGAGGCCCTTCGCATACCGGTACGCGATCTGCGCGGCAGCCTCCTCGGCCCGCTCGGCCTCGGTGGCCAGATCGACCACTGCAGCGCGGGCCTCCGCGTTCTTCCCTTCCGCGTTGCCCTGCGCCGCCGCGCGCGCTCGGAGGAGCGTCTCCGCCGCCGCTGCGCGCACCTTGTCGGCTTGCGTCACGATCCACAACGCCTTGTTCGCGACGGAGTCGACACGCTCCAGCTGGTAGATGATCTGGTCCGGGGTGCGGATCTCGCCCTCGGTGGGCGGCTCGATCGCGATCTCCTGCCGCATCTTCGCCACCCACCCCTCGACCTCCGCGGCCGTGTGCTGCGTCATGACTGCCCCGGATCGAGCAGGCGCGCCCTGCGGCGCCGAATCATCGCGCCCAGCGGCGTGCCCGTCGCATCCATCGGCGCGGAGAGCACCCCCTGCTCGCTCGCGTCATCCCAGACCTCCCGCAGCGCGTCCACGTCGGCCGCGGTCATGAGACGGTCGACCCACGCCTGCACGTCGAACTCCGCCTCGGCAGAATCCTCGATGACTTCGGCCTCGACCGGCTCCTCGGCGGGCTCGGTCACCTCTGCCACGTTCCCGCTGGCGTCCGATGCTGCCACCTGCGCATCCCGGCGGGCAGGCTTCCGCGAGGGCTGGCTGCCCGCCTGATCCATCTCCTCCGACGAGTAGAGACCGGAGAGATCCTGCGGGAATGCCTTGCGGAGTGCGAGCATTTCGGCGCACTTCGCAAGCATCAGCGCGGGCATCTTCTGCCACATCGGCCCACCGGCCGAGTAGGCCTTGAACGTCGCCACCGCGAACAGCGGCTCCCTGAAGGTGCGCCGGTACACCCCGACGCGGGCGGCGGCGGGCGGCTTCGAATCGTCGAGCCACACGTCGACCCAGGTGATACCGTCGGACGTCCACTGCGCCGCGGTCTGCCCCTCGTACTCGCCGGAGCGCTCGGCGACGAGCCGGGCGCCGTCGATGCTGATCTGGATACCCCACTTCCCGCCGCGCTCGATCGCGTAGATCTGGCGGGCGATCGGGTCGAGGCCCGTGCGCTGGCAGTGCGCGAGGAACGCCTCGACGGTCGCACGCGGCGCCAGCTGCCGATTCTGCCCTCGCCCGGAGACGAGGCCGGCAGCCTCAACGAGCGCAGCCTCCTGCTGCGTCCAGACGTTCGGATCTCCCGTCGTGGGGAGAGCGAGTGCGGTACTCATGCTTTCGTTCCCTTCCCGGCGGTGATGGTTGCCCGTGCCGCCTTGCCCTTTTTCACGGTCTTGACCGTCTTCGTGTGCTGGTTCGCGAGCTCGTCCCACTCGGCCTGCAGCTTCTCGACGCGGGCCTTCGCCCGCTTCAGTGCCGCGGTCTCCTTCGGGTGTGCAGCCTCAGCCGTCTCGAGGTCGACCTCCTCCTCGTCGATCTCCTCGTCCGGCGTCCCGGGCGTGATCGTGACGCGGGCGAGCGGGGACTCCTGAGAGATGCCCTTCTCGACGACTGCCGAATAGTGCGTCTTCTTGAGCTCCGTCCACCGCTTCTCTTCGTCGATCGCGCGGAGGTAGTTCACGGCGTGCGTGTCCACCTCCTCGTCGATCTCGTCGTCCGAGTCGGCATCCAGCGCGGCGAGCACCTGATCCGCAGCCCTGAGCAGTTGCGCGATCATGCCCTCGTCACGGGGGAAGAACTCGCGCGACCGCGGGCCCGGCCGGAAGGCCCCGGGCTCGCCCAGGCGAAGCTCGACATTCAGCCAGCACCCGATCGCCCCGGTCACGTAGCAGCACCACTGCATCTGCCACTCGTAACCCTTCTCCACGAGCGCCGCAGACCCCTTCGGCAGCGGCTTCCCCGAGGTCTTGATCTCGTCGAGCACCAACTGCCCGTCGAAGTCGACCGACAGCCCGTCGGGGGAAGCCAGGTAGCGCGAGTCCGAGGCAGCATGGACCACGCGCGACTCCGGGATGACGCCGTGCCCTGCGAGGTCCGCCGCGATGATCGGCTCCCGCTCCTTCCCCCACTCCGTGTAGGCATTCCCGGTGAAGCTGTCGCCCTCGCGCTTCTGCTTCACGAGATCCCGGACCGCCTGCTCCCGGCTACCGGCGAGCATGATCTTCGCGAGCTCGGTCGCGGTCACGCCCTGGGCCCGCTCGGCGAGCCACGCTTCCCGGTCCTGGTCAGACGCGCCGGCGCGGGCTTCGAGGTCAGCGAGCACGGGGGAGAGATCGGTGTCGATGCGGTTCACTCGGAATCACCGCTCTCCAAGTCGTCGATCGGGAGCGCCTCGTTGCCCGTCCGCTCCGCATACCGGGCCTTCAAGATCGCGCGCACCGTCTTCTCGTCCGCCCCGGTGACCTGCTCGATGTGCTTGACCTTGATCGACGCCGAGAACGGCGCCGGATCCTTCTTCGCGAGCCCGTTCCGGGCGATCACGGCGACCACCAGGACGTCGTCGGGCGAGCCGCTGAGGAAGTGCTCCTCGAGCGGCTGCATGCCGTCGAGCTCGTCGTCCGGGCGGGTGCTGCTGTACTTCAGAACCATCAGTTCGTTCCTTCCGTTGTGGGCCTGTGCCCGTTGATGAGAGAGATGAGGTCGTCGAGGGTGCAGGTCACCCACTGCTTGCCGGGATCGCCGACTCCGTGCCGCTTGTGCACCGTGAGGCCGGCGAGAGCGTCGTCGTTGAGCCGTTCCTGCTCGGTCTCCCTCGCCCAACTCGCGAGGTCGATCCGGCTGGTGTTCTTCACCTCGACGACGACTCGCTGCCCGTGAACACGTAGGCCTGCGATGTCGCCCTTGTCCTTGCCGCCGGTCTTCACGCGCCGGTCGATGCGGTCGTCCACGTGCTCGGCCAGGTAGTCGGCGACGAGGCGCTCCTGGCGGGTTCCGGCCGCCTTCGCGGAGGCCCTGCTGCGGCTCATCGTCGTCCCTCCACGACCTGCACGAGGAAGTCGATCCCGCCGACGATCCGAGTCGCCTCCACAGCACCCACCATCGACGGGAAGCCCTCCGCGAGCCGCGCCAGGTTCCCCGGGTCGGCCTTCATGGCGGCCTGGATGAGCAGCTGCGTGAAGCTCCCAGGCTGCCTGCCGGCGGGGTGCCCGAACTGCCAGAGCACATGCTGCGCGTCCTCGGGGGAGACCTCGACCGTGATCACGACATCACCGCTTCGTCGATCCGGTCCGAGAACTCGAGCAGTCGGCCCACCACGCCACGAACAGGAGCAGCATGACGACCAGCCCCGGTATCGACACGACCCCCATCCAGAGGGGCGGCAGAGCCGAGAAGAGTCCCGTGACGGCCGCGAGACCCGACATGGTCGCGAGCAGGCACAGGAGCCACCACACGATCGAGGTCCACGCGATCAACTTCGAACTTGATCTGGTCATGCATTGGGATTCCTTCCGGGAAATTGGGTGCAACGAATCGACCTCCGACCAGACGGGCCGGGGCGAGATAGTCAAGGGAGGGGGAGGGGAGGCGCTACTCGCGTTTGCCGGTGACCCGGGTCGACTCGACCCAGTCGTCAATCTCCGACTGCTCGTAGATCACCGTCTTCAACGACGGCTTCCGGTAGTCCGGGCGGAGGCCCCTCTTCCGACGATCGGACAGGATTTCCTCCGTCATGCCGGGCACCCGCTCGCAGACCTGCGCCGGAGACAGCCAGACCGGGCACGGCACGGCACTCTTGCGAGGCCGGATGTGGGTCACCTGGGCAGTCATGCTGCACGCTCCTTCGGATAAGTTGAGGGGATGGAATGGTGGGAAGCAGCGATCGAGTGGCTAAACGCCAACAGCGGGGCGGTGAGCGCCGTCGCTACGGTCGGGACCGTGCTCTTCACCGCAGTTGCGGCGAGCGCGGCCTGGATCACGATCCGCATGTCGCGGCGCCGGAAGCGCAGTAACCTGCAACTCACCTTCCGCCCAAACACGATCCGCGTCGGTCTCGAGATGACGCCCCGGCAAGTGATCAGCATGAGCCTCATGAACTCAGGCCCTTCAACGCCGATCTGGATCGAGATTCGAATGACCGATGGTCACGGATGGGGGTCAGTGGGGTTTGACCCTCCGAAGCCCCGAGAGCTGATCCATCCGCTCGAGGATCTTGGCCGTCCGTATCAGCGGAGGAACTACGTCGTTGAATGGATGGAGACCGACGGTCAGCTGCGACATATTCGCTGCTCGTATCGAGCGGATGGAGAGCTTGACGATCCCAAGAACTCACGAGGGACTCTACGAGGTGTGGAGAAGTGGCTACCGCGTAGTGAGCGCCCACGCCCTCTGCAAAGAAGACGACCCCTGTTCTTGCTTCGCTGGTACCGAATTCTCCTCGGCGAAGACCAGGCCCCGCCGAGTAGCGGTCCCGTAGTTCCTGGGACGGCGCACACACCTGGTAGAGATCCGGGCCCACCCGCTTCATGAACACCGGTCTGTGAGTTCTGGCCCGAGCCCTGAGTATCCAACTCACGACGCCACCGCCAAGTCAGGCTCCGGGGCCGGCTCCGGCTTCACGACGACCTCGCCGAGCGCAAGGTCAAAGGCATCGGCCAGCAGCGCCACGGCTCCGAGAGAGGGTTCGGCTCCGTTGCGATAGCGCTGCAGCGTCGCCCGCGATATCCCCATGATCCTCGCCAGAGCGTCATCGGACTTGATGCCGTTGTTGATCTTGAGTCGGTCGAGGAGACCGGGGCGGAGCACCCGAACCGGGGATTCAGCTACTTCCGTGACAGTCGGTGCGTTCATGCTCCAAGTGTCGCGCTGTCAAACCATAGTGTCAAGTTTTTGCGCAAAATGGTTTGCGATTGCGACATGTCTGGTTTAGCCTTGCACCATGAACGAGAGCATGAAGTGGATCGACAGTGTGCGTGGCACCGATTCGCTCCGAGAGGTCGCGCGGCGAATTCACACAACACACTCGACACTGGCAAGACAGGTGAATGCGGACGCAGTCACATTCGAGACCGTGCGTGATGTCTCGCGCGCATACCGCCGGTCAGTGCTTTCCGATCTCATTCTCCTCGGGCACCTCACGACCGCAGACGCCGGCTTGGAGGGTGTTGAGCGGGCCCTGCAAGCGGCCACCGACGCCGAACTAGTTCGAGAAGTGGCCCGACGTATGGACGGTGGTGCGGCCTCGATGTACTGGGACTCTCCAATCTCGGAAGCTGTCGACCGGGCTGAGAATGTCGCACGTCTGGATGATCATCGAAGGCCACCAGTCGATGATGAGCGTGCGGTCGCCTCCGAGTTCGACGGAGACTACGACGAAGACGACGGCTACGACGCATAGACCACAACTGGAAGACCGGGCGGCAAGGACGCCGTCCAGGAGGAAGGAAACACATCATGAAGCTGATCCAGCGCGCCCTCGTGACGACCGCCACGGTACTACTGCTCGCGCCTCTCACTGCATGCTCAAGCGAGGACGGTCAGACGGAGGTGGCGCAGTCGATCGCCACAGAAGAAGCGTCAGCTGAAGCGACGCCGGAGCAACTGGCTTCGATCATCGCGCAGTATGAGGAGGATTGGCGTGCTGTCATCGAGGGGCGAATCGGATGCAGCAGTGCTCAACTGCGTGCCAACCTCTCAGATGCGACTCCCGGCGAGAAGGCAGAGGCAACGGACTGCCTCCAAGCGATGCGAAACATGTCCTCCACCGCGGGCACCGCATCGACTGAGCTCGGCAAACTTGCAACGCCTTCGTCGATGGCAGATCTTGTTGCCGAGACTAGGAAGTATCTTGACCAGATCTCCGCAACTGACCTGGACACGATCTGCGGCGGAGAACCATTCGGCTCAGCCGACTGCACTGCCGCCGACACAACAGCTTTTGAGATGGCGCACATTCGCCTTGATCAGCAACTCGATGCCTGGGGCCCCTACCTCTGAGGTCGTCATGCAGCATCTGTTTGATCTTGCCGAGATGCAGGGCATCCGCATCGAGTACGCCCCACTCCGCGGCCGCGATGGCGAGTACCGTCACGACCTGAAGCTCATCCGTCTCCGCGAAGGTATGTCGCCGCGCCGCCTTCGCTCCGTCCTGGCGCACGAACTCGGCCACGCCGCATTCGGAGACGTACCGAGCCCGTACGGGCCGCTGAGGGCCCGTCAGGAGCGCCGCGCCGACGAATGGGCGGCACTCCGCCTCATCACCCTCGACGCCTACCGAGACGCCGAACTCATCCGAGACGGGCACATCGACTCGATGGCGCACGACCTCGGCGTCATCCCGCGAATCGTCGGAGCCTTCCGGCGGGTGCTCGAGCGGGAGCTCGCCAGGGCAGTCGCCTGATGGCCACGATCAAGGCCTACGAGACCGCGGCCGGGAAACGCTACCGGGTGAGATACCGGAAACCGGACAAGTCGCAGACCGACAAGCGCGGATTCAAGACGAAACGCGAGGCGGAGATCTTCGCCGCCTCCGTGACCGTGTCTAAGGCGACGGGGGAGTACATCGACCCCCAACTGGGACGCATCACCGTCGCGCAACTCTCGAAAGGGTGGCTGGCAGGCAAGGAGAGCTCGCTGAAGCCCTCCGCATACCGACCGCTCGAATCAGCGTGGAGAACGCACGTGGAGCCCGGCTGGGGTGACCGTGAGGCGAAGGGGATCCAACCCTCCGAAGTGCAGCAATGGGTCGCGGGGCTCGGCAAGAAGAAATCCGCGACGACCGCGTCCCGCGCACTCGGTGTGCTCGCCGGGATCCTCGACCAAGCGGTGGCCGACAGGCGCATCCCACGCAACCCCGCCCGGGGCGCGAAAACGGCGCGCAGGAAACCGAAGCCGCGCGTCTACCTCACCCACGACCAGGTGCAGGAGCTCGCCGAAGCCTCCGCGCATCCCGCACTGGTGCTCACGCTCGCATACACCGGCCTCCGCTGGGGAGAGGCAACCGCCCTGCGAGTGCGCTCCGTGAACGAGGTGCGGCGCCGGCTCCACGTCGAGGAGAACGCGGTGCTCGCCGGATCCGTGCTCCACGTCGGCACACCGAAGACCCACGAGAAGCGCAGCGTCCCCTACCCGGCGTTCCTCGCGAAGCACCTCACCGCTCAGTCGCAGGGGAAGCGGCCGGAGCAGTTGCTCTTCGGCGCCGGGGACGCGCACCTGCGACTGCCGAACTCGGTGAACGGGTGGTTCGCCTCCGCGGTTGACAAGGTGCGTGCCGCGCATCAGACCCGGTGGGAGGAGGCGACCGAGGCTGAGAGAGAGGCGCTGCCGCCGATCATGCCCCGAGTCACCCCGCACGACCTCCGCCACACCGCCGCATCGCTCGCGATCAGTTCAGGTGCGAACGTGAAGGCCGTGCAGAGGATGCTCGGCCATGCCTCCGCCGCGATGACCCTCGACACCTACGCCGACCTGTTCGATGACGATCTGGACGGTGTCGCCGCGAATCTCGAAGCCGCAGCCCGTGCCGCGAGTGTGGGCAAAAAGTGGGCAAACGTCGTCGCCTGAAATAGAAAAAGCCCCCGACTCCCTAGTGTTTTCTAGGGGAGTCGGGGGCTTCTATCTGGCGGTGACGGTGGGATTTGAAGCCGCTTCGCGCCCAAGCGGTGGCTCAGGATCCG
>CALMSE010000210.1 GCA_937872275.1 uncultured Leucobacter sp.
AGATGACGGCGATCACCGTGATCCCGAGCAGCATCGGGATGTCGCCGTTCTGCGACGACCCCTGGGTGAGGGCGCCGATGCCGGGGAGCGCGAAGATCTGCTCGACGACCACCGCGCCCGAGAGGAGGGCGACGAACATGAGCGCCAGGATGGTCAGCGAGGCGGGGGCCGCGTTGCGCATGAGGTGCACGGTGACGCGCCACGACGGCAGGCCCCGGCTGCGCAGGGTGCGGACGTAGTCCTGATTGTCGGCCTGGATGATCGCGTTGCGCAGCTGCTCGGCGACCATGACGATCGCGCCGAGGGCGAGGGCGACGGCGGGCAGGGTGATGGACTGCAGCCAGCCGCCGATCGACTGCTCCGGTTGCACGTAGCCGACCGCGGGGAACCATTTGAGCTGCACGGCGAAGACCATGACGAGCACGAGCGCCACCCAGAAGCCGGGGAGCGCGAAGAGCACGACCGCGGCGGCCTTGACGGTCTTGTCGATCCAGGTGTTCGGCCGCAGGCCGGCCGTGACGCCGAGCACGGCGCCGAGCACCGCGGAGATGACGATCGCGAGGCTGACCACGGACAGGGTGACCGGGAGCTTCAGCGCGATCTGCTTGCCCACCGGTGCGAAGTTCTTCCAGGAGTCCCCGAAGTCGCCCCGGAGAAGCTGGGTGATCCACTCTCCGAACTGCACGAGCACCGGGCGGTCGGTGCCGATCTTCGCCGCGAGCGCCGCCTGGGCTTCGGGGGTGGCGGCGGTGCCGAGGAGGCTGAGCGTCGGGTCGGGAATGGCGGCGTGGGCGAGGAAGAAGGTGCCGATCGCCACTGCGAACAGTAGGATCACGCCGGAGATGAGCCGCTTGAGCGTGAATCTGAGCATTGGGGTCCTGATCAGGGAGGGTGGAGACCGAATCCGAGTGGGACCGCCGCTGCGGCCCCACCCGGATCTCTGTCAGCTGACGACCGAGATCTGCCGCAGCGTCGGGAACATCATGCCCACCACCGGCTGCACCTGGATGTTGGACGTCGAGATGTAGGAGTTGTTCGACTGCAGCCACACGGCGAACCAGGCCTCCTCCGTCACCATCGTGTTCAGCTTCTCGATCTCCGCGAGCTGCGCGTCGCCGCGATCGGCTGCGAACACCGCGTCGACCTGCGCCGCGATCTCAGGGTAGCCGTCGAGGCCCGGGCGCGGGTTGTACCACTGCGGGGTGGCGATCTGGCGCTCGACGGTCGCGACCGGGTTGCTGTCCATCGCGAGGACCGCCACGAACATCGGGTAGTTCGCCACGTTGCCCATGTAGTCGCCGAACTGGTACTCGTCGAAGGTGACGCGGATGTTCAGCTCGCCGAACACCTGCTCGATGGTGGGCTGCCAGGCCTGGAAGGGGCCGGCCATCGGCATGCTCACGTCGAAGCCGTCGGCGTAGCCCGCTTCGGCGAGCAGCTCCTTCGCCTTCTCGATGTTCGCGGGCTCGTAGAGGCTGTTGAGCTCGGGCAGGTTGCCCGCGCTGCCGTCGGGGAAGACCTGGTTGGTCACCGCGCCGATGCCCTGGCGCACCGAGTCGAGCAGGTCCTGACCGCTGAAGGCGAGGTTCAGGGCCTGGCGCACGCGCTTGTCGCCGAGCGCCGGCACCATGTCGCCGGTGCGGTCGGTGATCTGCAGGCCGTTCCAGGTGGCGACGTCGCTGGCGACGTTCCAGCCCTTCTCCGGCGCCATCTCGACGCCGGTCGGGTCGCCGTAGATGAGGTCGAACTGGCCGCCCTCGAGGCCGTTGAGGAGGGCCGTCGGATCGCCGCTGGCGGGGGTGATGACGAGCGGGTCGAATGCGAAGTCGGCAGCGGCCCAGTGGTCGGCGACCTTGTCGAACTTGTACTCGGCGCCGGGGATCGAGGAGTCGCTGAGCGTGTAGGGCCCCGAGCCGACCGGGGTCTCGGCGAGGGTACCGGCGTCGATCGCCGCGGGATCCATCACGTAGCTGCGGCCGAGCCCCATGAAGTAGAGGATCGTGTCGTCGCGCTGGGTCAGGTGGATCGCGACGGTGTCGTCGTCGACCTTCTCGAAGCTCTCGACCTTCTGGTAGGCCTCGTTCGAGCGGACCCCGTCCTTCAGGTACTCGAGGCTCTGCACGACGGCATCGGTGTCGACCGGCGCGCCGCTCGAGAACACCGCGTCGGTGCGGATGTCGAGCGTGATGGTGAGGAAGTCCTCGGAGGTCTCCCAGCTGGTGGCCAGCGCCGGCTGCGGCTCGCCGTTCTCGTCGACGATGAGGAGCGGATCGTAGACGGCCGACAGGTACGGGCCGTCGAAGCCGATGTCGGCCGCCGAGGGGTCCCAGGAGGTCACGTCGAGGAAGTTGCCGATGCGGAGCTGGGTGCCGCCCTCGGCCGCACCGTCGCCGCCCGAGCCGTCGGAGCCGCCCGAGCAGGCGGTGAGGGCGAGCGCGGCTGCGGCGACAGCGGCGATGCCCATGAGTGTTTTCTTCATGTCTTCTTCTCTCGGTTGCCTTGACATGGATTGTGGGTGAGAGCACCCCCCGAGCTTCCGTCGCCCTTCGGGCCCGGGCGGTCCTCCGCCGGGATCGAAAGGGACATCACCTCGATGTGCTGTCGATTTCATTTTCTACGGACGTTGACAAAAACGCAAGCTCCGATACCGTCTTGAGATATTTCGGGTCCGAGCCGGGCGGAGGCGGGGCTCTCCGGCCCCGACCGCGAAGAGTGCACTGGCTGCACATCGGAGTGCCAGCGATCACTGGATCGGCGACCGGAGCCCGCCGTAGCCTGGGCCCACAGGCTGGATTCCGCCGCGACGGCGCGGCGACCTGGACACGGAAGGCGATCGGATGAGCGCACAGGAGTTGGAACAGCTGGTCGGTCTGCTGCGGGGCGGTCCCGTCAGCTTCTCGGCGCCCCCGCAGGAGATGCGCCCGGTCTTCGAAGGGATGCTCGTCTCCCTGCCCGGTGACGAGTCGACGGTCACCGAGGAGCGCGAGCTCGGCGGGGTCCCCGGTCTGTGGATGGGGGCCGAGGGCGCCCGCGCGCTGCTCTACCTGCACGGCGGCGGCTACACCATCGGCTCCCCGCTCGCCTACCGCGAGTTCTCGACGCAGCTCGCCCGCACCGCCGGCGCCTCGCTCTTCGCCCCCGACTACCGTCTCGCCCCCGAGCACCCGCACCCGGCGGCGCTCGAGGATGCGCTCGCGGCCTACCGGGCACTGCTCGATCTCGGCCACGCCGCCGACGACGTGGTGGTCGCGGGCGACTCCGCGGGCGGCGGGCTGACCCTCGCGCTGCTCGTCGCGATCCGCGAGGCGGGCCTCCCCCTGCCCGCACGGGCGGTGCTCTTCTCGCCGTGGCTCGACCTCACGCTCTCGGGTACGAGCGTGGCCTCGAAGGCCGAGGCCGATCCGAGCCTCGACCAGGCCGGCCTCGCCGCCGCCGCCGCGCACTACCTGAACGGGCTGCCGGCCGAGACGCCGGCCGCCTCCCCGCTGTTCGCCGATCTCACCGGGCTCCCCCCACTGCTCATCGAGGTCGGCGAGGCCGAGATCCTCCTCTCCGACGCCACGCGGCTCGCGGATCGCGCCGGCCTGGCGGGCGTCGACATCACGCTGCACGTCTGGCCCGGCATGCCCCATGTCTGGGGGCTCTTCGCCGCCGTGCTCGGCGAGGGCCGCGAGGTGATCGAGGAGGCGGGCGCCTTCATCGCCGGCTCCTGAGCCGGAACGCGCGGATCCGGGAACTCCTATACGATCCTTGCTGAAACATAGTGAGTGGAGGCCCCGTGCTCGAACAGTCGCAAATCGAATCCATCGCCGAGGAGCTGGTGCAGGCGGATCGCGATCGCGCGGTGCTGCCGCGGCTGACCGCGCGCTACCCCGGCATGGAGGTCGAGGACTCCTACGCGATCCAGAAGGTGTGGTCGGATCGCCGCATCGAGAACGGCGCCCGCCTCGTGGGCCACAAGATCGGCCTCACCTCCAAGGTGATGCAGGTGGCGACGGGCATCACCGAGCCCGACTACGGCGTGATCCACGACGACATGGTCGTCGAGTCGGGTTCGGTGCTCGAGTTCGACCGCTTCTCGAACGTGCGCATCGAGGTCGAGCTCGCCTTCGTGCTGTCGAAGCCGCTGTCGGGCCCGAACACCACCATCTTCGACGTGCTCGACGCGACGGCCTACGTGGTGCCGGCGCTCGAGGTGCTGAACTCGCACCTCGAGCTCGAGGGCCGCACGATCGTCGACACCATCAGCGACAACGCCGCGATGGGCGCGATGGTCATCGGAGGCCGACCGGTCGCGGTGGATCAGATCGATCTGCCCTGGGCCTCGGCGATGCTCTACCGCAACGAGACGATCGAGGAGTCGGGCGTCGCGGGGGCCGTGCTCGGCAACCCCGCGATGGGCGTGGCCTGGCTCGCGAACAAGCTCGCGCAGCACGGCCAGAGCCTCGCTGCGGGCGAGATCATCCTCGCGGGCTCCTTCACCCGGCCCATGTGGGTCGAGAAGGGCGACACCGTGCACGCCGACTACGGTCAGCTCGGGAGCGTGACATGCCGATTCGTCTAGACCTGCCTGCGACCTTCGCCGAGCGGCTGCGCGCGAGCGACCGCGCCCTCATCGGGCTCTGGGCCTGCGCCGGCAGCCCCATCACGGCCGAGATCATGGCCTCGAGCGGCTGCGACTGGGTGCTGCTCGACGCCGAGCACTCCCCCAACGGGCTCGAGTCGGTGCTGGCCCAGCTCTACGCGATGTCGGCCTACCCGGTGGCGCCGCTCGTGCGTCCGCCGCAGGGCGACACCGTGATCATCAAGCAGTTCCTCGACCTGGGCGCGCAGAACCTGCTCATCCCGATGGTCGACACCGCGGAGCAGGCCGCCGAGATCGTTCGCGCCGTGCGCTACCCGGTGGACGGGGTGCGGGGCGTCGGCTCGGCGCTCGCGCGCTCGGCCCGCTGGAACCGCGTCGACGGCTATCTGCAGCGCGCCGATGAGACCATCAGCCTGACCGTGCAGATCGAGTCGGCGACGGCCGTCTCGAACGTCGAGTCGATCGTGGCCGTCGACGGGGTCGACGCGATCTTCGTCGGCCCTTCCGATCTCGCGGCCTCGATGGGGCACCTCGGCCAGCAGTCGCACCCCGAGGTGGTCGCGGGCGTGCTGCGCTCGATCGAGGCGGGCCGCGCCGCGGGCAAGCCCGTGGGCGTGAACGCCTTCGTGCCCGCCGATGCCGAGCGCTACATCGAAGCGGGCGCCGCCTTCGTCGCGGTGGGCGCCGACGTGGCGATGCTGGCCCGGCAGAGCGAGGCCCTGGTCGACCGCTTCGTCCCGGAGGACGGATCGGCGTCCGCCTCGCCCCGCGGGAGCTACTAGCGCCCGAGCCCGCCCCGCCCCTCTCGAAGGGAAAGGATGCCCGACATGCGAAGAGAGCACCGAGAACGCAGCGTTCCCGGTGCTCTCTGCCGTATGCGGCATCCCCTCGTCGAACAGGCGGAGCACTGCCCGAAAGATACGCTTCCCAAGCCCTCCCGGATCGTATATCATTTGAAATACGCACCCTGAGGCACGAGCTGAAAGGCCACCATGACACTCGGAATCGATACGCCCGGCAAGATCATCGCCGTGCACCTGAACTACCCCTCGCGCATCGCGCAGCGGGGCCGTTCGCCGCAGTTCCCCTCGTACTTCCTCAAGCCCGCCTCCTCGCTCGCGCCCACCGGGGGCACGATCGAGCGCCCCGCCGGCACCGAGCTGCTCGGCTTCGAGGGCGAGATCGCCCTCGTCATCGGCGAGCCCGCCCGCTGGGTCTCCCCCGAGGACGGCTGGAATCACGTCGCCGCGATCACGGCGGCCAACGACTTCGGCCTCTACGACCTGCGCGCGGCCGACAAGGGCTCCAACGTGCGCAACAAGGGCGGCGACGGCTACACCCCCGTCGGCCCGGTCGCGATCCCGACCGCGGGCCTCGGCGAGGGCGATTGGCGCGTGCGCACCTGGGTCAACGGCGAGCTCGTGCAGAACGACACGAGCGACACCCTCAAGTTCCCCTTCGGGCAGCTCGTCGCCGACCTGTCGCAGCACATGACCCTCGAGACGGGCGACGTGATCCTCACCGGCACCCCGGCCGGCAGCTCCGTCGTCGTGCCGGGCGACGTGGTCGAGGTCGAGGTCGATGCCCCGAACGCCCCCGGTGCGCCCAGCACCGGACGCCTCGTCACCACCGTGACCCAGGGCTCCCGCGCCTTCGGCGACTTCGGCAACGCGCCCAAGGTCGACGACCTGCAGCGGATCGAGGCCTGGGGCAGCGAGGAGGCGCACGCCGCCGCGGTTGCCGCGGGTCGCGCGACGCCCCTCGACGCCCCGCAGAGCCCGCTCACCGACGAGATCCGCGAACTGCTCGACGGCGTCGCGGTCGCGACCGTCTCGGCCGCGCTGCGCAGGCGCGGCTACGTCGACATCTTCATCGACGGCGTCTACCCGAACCACGACGACGACGTCATCCTCGGCACCGCGAAGACCCTGCGCTTCATCCCCTTCCGCCCCGACCTCTTCAAGGAGTACGGCGGCGGATTCAACGCCCAGAAGCGCGCCTTCGACAGCGTGCAGCCGGGCGAGGTGCTCGTGGTCGAGGCCCGCGGCCTTCCCGAGACGGGAACCGTCGGTGACGTGCTCGCGCTGCGCGCCCAGTACCGGGGAGCCGCCGGCATCGTGACCGACGGCGGCGTGCGCGACTTCGGCGCCGTGCAGGAGTTCGACATCCCCGTCTTCTCGCAGGGCGCGCACCCGAGCGTGCTCGGCCGCCGTCACGTGCCGTGGGAGACCGACGTCACCATCGCCTGCGGCGGCGCGGCGGTGCAGCCCGGCGACATCATCTTCGGCGACCGCGACGGCGTCCTCGTGATCCCCCCGTTCCTGCTCGCCGAGGTCGCGGCCGAGGCCGCCAAGCAGGAGGAGGAGGACGCCTGGGTCGCCGAGCAGGTCACGAAGGGCGCCGCCGTCGACGGCCTCTTCCCTATGAACGCCGAGTGGCGCGCACGCTACGAGGCCGAGACCGGCAAGGCCTGATCCTCATGGCTGCCATGTCGAAGTCCGAGCGCGCATACCGCCTGATCCGCGAGCGGATCGACAGCGGCCGCTACGTGCCGGGCTTCCGGCTGGTGCTCGCGCCGATCGCCGCCGAGCTCGACATGTCGGTGGTGCCGGTGCGCGAGGCGATCCGCCGTCTCGAGGCGGAGGGGCTCGTCACCTTCGAGCTCAACGTCGGGGCGCAGGTCGCGCTCATCCAGGAGACCGAGTACCTCACCACCATGCAGACCCTCGCGCTCGTCGAGGGCTACGCCACCGCGCTCGCGGCGCCCGCGATCACCGCGGATCATCTCCTGCGCGCCGCCTCGGTCAACGCGCGGATGCGCGAGAGCCTCGAGCACTTCGACCCGCAGCGCTTCACCGAGCTGAACCTCGAGTTCCACAGCGTGCTCTTCGAGGTCTGCCCGAACCCCCACATCCTCGACCTCGTGCACCGGGGCTGGAACCGCATGAAGGTGCTGCGCAACAGCTCCTTCAGCTTCGTCCCGGGGCGCGCCCGCGAATCCGTCGAGGAGCACGACCGGCTGCTCGAGCTGCTCGGGCGCAAGGCCCCCGTCGAGGAGATCGAGGCGGCGGCCCGTCAGCACCGGCTCGCGACGCTCGACGCGGTGATGCACCATGCCGAGGAGCAGCGCCAGATCGAGAAGGTGCCGGCCGCCTGACACCGACCAGGCCCCGCAGACGACCCCTGAACCGTCATCAACCAGATACCCATCCACAAGGAAGGTCAATCATGATCCATGAGAAGCCC
>CALMSE010000211.1 GCA_937872275.1 uncultured Leucobacter sp.
ACGAGCCCGCCGATGTCGCCGAGGCCGGCGGCCCCGAGCAGCGCGTCGACCGCGGCGTGGCACACGGCGTCGCCGTCGCTGTGCCCCGACAGCCCGGGCTCGCCCGGCCAGTCGAGCCCGGCGAGGCGCAGCGGGGCGGCATCGTCGTAGGCGTGCACGTCGACGCCCGTGCCCACCCGGATCTCGGCGTTCACGGGCGCCCCTCGTCCACGAGGCCCTGCAGCATCGCGAGGTCGGCCGCAGTGGTGAGCTTGTGGGAGCGAGGGCTGCCCACGACGACGCGCACCGTGCCGCCCGCGCGCTGCACGAGCTCGGCGTCGTCGGTGGGAACGGCCGCGTCGCCCGACGCGCCCTCCCGCGCCTGCGCGGTCTCATGCGCCGCCGCCAGTTGCTCGCGCACGAAACCCTGAGGGGTCTGCGCCGCGACGAGCGTCGCGCGATCCACCGTCTCGAGCACCTCGCCGCTCGCGTCGACGCGCTTCAGGGTGTCCGCGACCGGGATGGCGGGCACGACCGCCTCCCGGGTCTCGTGCACCGCGGCGATCACCCGTTCGAACACGTCGAGCGGGGTGAGCGGCCGGGCGGCGTCGTGCACGAGCACGGTGCCGATGGAGTCCTGCAGCGCGGCGAGGCCGAAGCGCACCGACTCGTGCCGCTCGCGCCCGCCGGGCACCACGGAGAGGCGCCAGAGCGCGCCGGCTCCGAGCGCGCCGGATTCGATCACCCCGGAGCCGATCACCTCGTCGGCGATCTCGAGCGCCTCGGCCGCGCGATCCTCAGGCACCACCAGCACGAGCTGGCCGGGCGTCCCGATGCGGACGACGGTGCGGACGGCGTGCTCGAGCAGGGTCTTCCCGTCGAGCAGGGCGAAGGCCTTGGGCGAGCCGGCGCCGAGGCGCTCGCCGCGACCCGCCGCGACGACGATCACGCCGAGCTCCGCGAGGTGGTGCGGGGAGATGGTCATGCCACCATTGTGGCGCAGCCGCGGCCCGGGCCCTAGGAGGCGAGCACCTCGTCGAGCACCTTGGAGGCCTGCTCCTCGTCGGTCTTCTCGGCGAGCGCGAGCTCGGAGACGAGGATCTGCCGCGCCTTGGCGAGCATGCGCTTCTCGCCGGCGGAGAGCGAGCGCACCTCCTGGTCGCGGCGCCACAGGTCGCGCACGACCTCGCTGACCTTGATCACATCGCCGGAGGCGAGCTTCTCGAGGTTCGCCTTGTATCGGCGGGACCAGTTGGTCGGCTCTTCGGTGAAGGGCGCGCGGAGCACCTCGAAGACCCGCTCCAGCCCCTCCTGGTCGATGACGTCGCGGACGCCCACGAGATCGCAGTTCTCGGCCGGGACCTCGATGGTCAGGTCGCCCTGATTCACCTGCAGTTTGAGGAAGAGCTTCTCCTCGCCTCCGAGCTTGCGCTTCTTGACCTCGATGATCTTCGCGGCGCCGTGATGGGGGTAGACGACGGTCTCTCCGACCTCGAACTGCATCGGATGGGCTCCTTTGTGCTGCTTATATCAGGCAAGCCTCTATAATACCACACTTCGCGGGCTTGCTTAGGTGATCCTTAGTTCCTGGAGGCCATCGCCGCCGGTGTAGGATTTGAAGCGTCGGCGTCGCTCGCGACGCCCGTCCTGTGCCGCACACCGCCCGGAGGATCACCCGTGAAGACCCGCCTCGCCTCGTCCCTCGCCCTCGCGGCGGTCGTCTCGCTCGGCCTCAGCGGGTGCGCGCTGGTCGCCCCGCAGGCCACGCTCGACCCCTACTCCCCGAGCGACGGGATCGAGGTGACGATCGCCGACGTCGACGTGCGCAACCTGATGCTCATCACCGACGCGGCGGCGGAGGAGCTCAACGTCGTCTTCACCGGCGTGAACAACGGTCAGAGCTCGCAGACCGTCGGCTTCCGCTTCGAGAGCGCGAGCGGATCGGGCAACGCATCCGCCGACTTCAGGCTCGCGCCCGGTCTCACCCAGTTCGGCGATCCCGAGGGCGAGGCGACCTTCGTCTCCCTGTCGGGCGCGCGGCCAGGCTCGACCGTCACCGTGTTCGTCCAGGGCCCCGGCGGAGACGTCGAGCGTCAGGTGCCGGTCATCGACGGCACGCTCAAGGACGTCGACGGCACCTACGTCTTCCCCGAGTACCGCCCCTTCGTGCCCTGATCGTCAGAGCCCGGGCGGGAACCCGCATCCTCCGATGACCGCGCTTCCGGGCGCGGTCATCGTCGTCCCGAGCGGCGCCGGGGCTAGCCGAAGCGATATCCCACACCCCGCACGGTCGTGACCAGCTTCGGCTCCTTCGGCTGCTCCTCGATGCGCGAGCGGATGCGCTTCACGTGCACGTCGAGCGTCTTCGTGTCTCCGTAGTAGTCGCTGCCCCAGACCCGGTCGATGAGCTGGCCGCGGGTGAGCACCCG
>CALMSE010000212.1 GCA_937872275.1 uncultured Leucobacter sp.
CCGGGGCTGCGCGCCCGCGTGCCGCCACTGCCCGTCCTGGGCCGCCCGCGCACCGGGCGCGCGCAGGACGCGTGCGCCCGGTGTGTGCGGGCGGCGGGCGACCTCGGATGCGGGACACTGGCACCATGGAGCCCTCGCGCAGTCCGTTCACGATTCTCACCGGCATCGCGCTCATCGTGCTGCCGCTGCTCGCGCTGGGGCTGAAGCTCTTCTCCTTCGGCTGGATGATGGTGTTCCTGCTGTTCGGGCCGGTGCTGATGCTCGCCGCGGGCTACGTGCTGCAGCTCGTGATCGCGGCGCAGGGCTTTCTCCGGCGCGGCGGCCCGATCCGTGAGCCCCGGGCGCGGATCCGCGCGAACGCCGCTGCCTGGACGACCTCGCTCGGCATCGTCGCGCTCGGGGTCTTCATGCCCGACGGCGGCGACACGGGCTACGGCTCGACCCTCCAGGTCTGGCTCGGCGCGTACGGATCCTCCGACGGCGCGACCGCGATGCACGAGGCGACGGACGGTCTCACCGAGGCCCTCGCGTGGATCGCGGCCGCGGCGTGGATCGGCGGCTTCGTCTGGCTCTTCGTGGAGTGGGTGATCGGTCTGGCCGAGCGCCGCCGTCTCCGCCGCGCGGGCTGAGGGCCTGAGCCGAGCCTCGGCCGGCGCGCGATGCCCGTCCGGCGGGAATCACCGGATGCGTCCGGCGGCGTCGCGAGCCCCGGCTGCACGGGTGTCGTCGCCCGCGCGTCAGGTGTGCTAAGCTCGATCCTTGGCTGTGCGAAGTCCCATCGCGCACGCCGCGGGAGCATTTCGGCTCGGGCTCGCGCCCGGACGGGCTCCTGCAGACAAGAGATCTTGGGCGGGGCCGTTCGGCTCCGCGGTATTGAGAGGAAACACCATGGCCGCAGTGTGCCAGGTGACCGGCGCCGTTCCCGGTTTCGGTCACAACATTTCGCACTCGCACCGTCGCACCAAGCGCCGGTTCGATCCGAACATCCAGAAGAAGACCTACTACGTGCCGTCGCTCGGCCGCAAGGTGACCCTCACCCTGTCGGCCAAGGGCATCAAGGTCATCGATGCCCGCGGCATCGAGGCCGTGGTCGCTGATCTCACGAAGCGCGGGGTGAAGTTCTAATGGCGAAGCAGCAGGACGTCCGTCCGATCATCAAGCTCCGTTCGACGGCGGGCACGGGGTTCACCTACGTGACCAAGAAGAACCGTCGCAACACCCCCGACCGCCTCGTGCTGAAGAAGTACGATCCGGTGATCCGCAAGCACGTCGAATTCCGAGAGGAGCGCTAAGCATGGCCAAGAAGAGCATGATCGCCAAGAACAAGCAGCGCCAGGAAGTCGTTGACCGCTACGCCGAGAAGCGCCTCGAGCTGAAGAAGGCCCTCATCGACCCGAACGGCACCGACGAGAGCCGCGAGGCCGCCCGTGTCGGCCTGCAGAAGCTGCCCCGCAACGCCTCGCCGATCCGCGTGCGCAGCCGCGACGTCATCGACGGGCGCCCCCGCGGCGTGCTGTCGAAGTACGGCATCAGCCGTGTGCGCTTCCGCGAGATGGCGCACCGCGGCGAGCTGCCCGGCATCACGAAGTCGAGCTGGTAACAGCTCGCCCGGAGGCGCAGCCGAGCTGATAGCCGACGAACAGACGAAGAAGGCGGGTGCGGATCTCAGGATCCGCGCCCGCCTTCTCGTTTGCCCGCCGGCGCACTCGTCGGCCTCGCCGCCGGGCCGAGCATGCGAGTCGGCACACGGCACCGGCGGGCGGAAGCGGGCGATTCCTTCGAGCAGAACTGGATGGCGGCTCCGTCACGAGCCAAATAGTGTCCGTAGCGGATCGGGCCCTGCGGGGTCGTCCAAGTTGCCGAAGAAGACAATCAGGAGTTGCCGTGACTGACAGACACAAGGAAATCGCCTTCAACGCGTTCTACATGGCGTCCCCGGCGCAGGCCTGGGCCGGGCTGTGGGCGCACCCCGAGTCCGACGGGCTCGAGTACAACACGATCAAGTTCTGGACGGATCTCGCCGAGCGCTGCGAGCGGGGCCTGATCGACGCGGTCTTCATCGCCGACATCCTCAGCGCGAACGACGTCTACGGCGGCAACGCCGATGCGGCCCTCCGCGCAGGCACGCAGTCGCCCATTCTGGATCCGTTCATGCTGGTGTCCGCCATGGCGGCGGTCACCGAGAACCTGAGCTTCGGCCTGACCGCGAACACCACGTACGAGGAGCCCTACCTGCTCGGTCGACGGCTGTCGACGCTCGATCACCTCACGAACGGGCGCGTGGCATGGAACGTCGTGACGGGGGTGCTCGAGAGCGCCGCTCGCGCGATCGGCATGACGGAGCAGGTCGCCCACGACAGGCGCTACGACATGGCCGACGAGTACATGGAGCTGATCTACAAGCTGCTCGAGGGCTCGTGGGAGGACGACGCGGCGGTCCGCGATCGCGCGACCCGCGTCTTCGCCGACGGGCGCAAGGTGCACGCCGTCGACCACCGCGGGGAGTTCTATCGGTGCGAGGGCATCCACGTCTCCGAGCCGTCTCCGCAGCGCACGCCCCTGATCTACGCGGCCGGGGGATCCGCTCGGGGGCGTCGGTTCGCGGGCCGTCACGCCGAGGCGACCTTCCTGTCGAGCAGCGACATGGGCTTCACGAAGGGCGTCGTCGACGGGTTCCGCGAGGAGGCGGTGAAGGCGGGGCGCCGGCCCGAGAGCGTGCGCGTCTTCAACGCCGCGACGATCGTCGTGGCGCCGACCGAGGCCGAGGCGCGGGAGAAGGAGCGCGAGATCCAGCGCTACACGGACGAGGCGGGCAACCTCGCCATGTTCTCGCAGTGGTTGGGCGTCGATCTCTCGCAGTACGACCCCGACGAGCCGATCGGGCACGTCGAGAGCAACGCCGTCCAGTCCATCGCCGCGCAGCTGACGCAGGTCGAGGGGGACCGCGAGTGGCGTCTGCGGGACCTCGGCGCGTTCGCGAGGATCCCGGGGCGCGAGGCGCACATCGTCGGCTCGACCGAGCAGGTCTGCGACGAGCTGATGCGCTGGGTGGATGAGACCGGGCTGGACGGCTTCAACCTCACGCGAACCGTGGAGCCCGACGGCCTGGAGTCCTTCGTGGATCTCGTCGTGCCGGAGCTGCAGAACCGCGGCGCGTACAAGACCGAGTACCGCGAGGGCACCATGCGGCAGAAGTTCTTCCCCGAGGGCGGGGCGCACCTGCCGTCGGATCATCCGGGCTACGGCTACCGCGCCGGACGAGCCGCGGTCTGACGGCCGCGCGCCGCAACGGCAGGGGCCGCGGGAGGAGAACCCCCGCGGCCCCTGCCGTTGCAGCGCAGCCCCGCTACAGCGCGACGCCGTTCCAGCGCGCCCAGAACGCCATCCTCGCCGGGTCGGAGACGTCGTCGACGCGATCCTCGAGATCCCAGATGCGCGAGCTGGGCGTCCCCGGCTCGAACTCCGGCCACTCGACGGCGCCGCCGGCCGTCGGATCCCCGCTCTTCGCGAAGGAGACCCAGGAGCGCATCATGCGCTCGGAGAGCGCCCGGTCGGCGTCGGTCCAGTCCCAGTCGCGGCTCGCCAGCGTGTCGAAGACGTAGAGGATGTCGGCGCCGTGGAAGGAGCGGGCGTAGGGGCCTTCGATGATGCCGGAGTCGGCGGGGATCGACGGCTCGCGCAGGAACCGGAAGTGCCACACCGGCGACTGCATGTTGCGCCGGTGCAGGTTCACCGCGAGCCAGCTCGACGAGACGAAGATGTGGTCGGCGTTGAGCTGCCAGCTCGCCTCCTGCGCCTCGGCGTCATCGCCCGCCGGGTAGAGCGCGAAGAGCTCGTCGGCGAGTCCCCCGAAGCTCTCGGCGAGATACGCACGGTACTTCTCCAGGGTGCTCGCGTACGGGAGGCCCGAGGATTCGTTGCCCACGTTGCCCGCGATGAAGGGGACGTCGATGATGTCCCCGGTGTCGTAGGCCGTTGCGACGTCGGTCGGCAGCACGTGACCGTCGACCACCGGGTACGACGAGTCGAAGACGTGCAGGCTGATCTGCGCGCCGGGCAGGAAGTCGAAGGAGAGGCCGCCCGCGCCGCGGGGCAGCTGTGGGGCGAGGATCTCGTCGGCCGGCATGGCCCGCATCTCGGCGAGGGTCTTCCCGCCCAGCAGCGCGGAGACCTCCGCACCGGCCTCCTCCCCGGCGCGCATCGTGTGCGTGTTCGAGGGGTGGCCGTAGCCGTCGAGCGCCTTCGAGACGCCGGGGCCGCTGTGCGCGATCGCCCGGTGGAACAGCCCCTTCGCGAGCGGCGAGCTGCGCAGGTTGTGCACCGAATGCCCGCCGGCCGAGACGCCGAAGATCGTGACGTTGCCGGGGTCTCCGCCGAAGGCGGCGATGTTCCGCTGCACCCATTCGAGCGCGAGGATCTGGTCCATGAGCCCGTAGTTGCCCGAGCCGCCGTAGCCCGATTCCGCGCTCAGCTCGGGGTGCGCGAAGAATCCCATGCGCCCGAGCCGGGCGTTCACGGAGACGAGCGTGACGCCGGCCTCGGCCAGGCCCTCGCCGTCGTACAGGGGGTTGGAGGCGGAGCCGAACTGATAGGCGCCGAAATGGAACCAGACCATCACCGGCCGGCCGGAGTCGCCCTCGGCGCCCGTCCAGACGTTGAGGTTCAGGCAGTCCTCGCTGAAGACCTTCTCCCCGCCGTAGTAGAGGGACTGCTCGGCGGGCGGGAGCTGGGTGCTGCTCGGGCCGTACTCCACCGCGTCCCGCTCGCCCTCCCAGGGGGCGACCGGCTGCGGGGGGCGCCAGCGGAGCTCGCCGACGGGTGCGGCGCCGTAGGGCACGCCGAGGAAGCGGCGGACCGCGCCGCCGTCGAGCGACTCCCCGGAGAGGGCGCCCGAGTCGACTGTGACTGTAGTGCGAGTTACCATGAGTAGTTCCTTTCCTCGGGGAGAGCGCGCTCCCGCGCGCCGCAGATGGTCGAGCACTGGCCGGGAGCCCCGACCGCGAAGCCTCCGCGGCCGGGAACCGATGAGCGCCTGCTGCGCCGAGGTTCGCCCGCGAAGGCCGATCGGCGGCTGCGCCGCCCGCTCCAGTCGCCGACCTCCTCGTCTCCAGGGCGAGCCGCCCGCGCAGTGCCGTGCGGGCCGGATGCGGGACGCCTTCCAGCGCTCTCCGAGCCATGCTGAGGGGCGCCTCCGCAGGACTCAAGCAGATTCTGCTGCAGGGAATCCGGGTGCCGAATCGCGAGGCTCGGGTAACGATTCCGCACAAGAGAATCTGCTTGAGGGCCTTCTTCGGGCACGCACATCATGGCTGAACCCGATGGTCGAAGCCGGCAGGAGTTCGCGATACCGCGAGCGTCCGCCGCCCGCGACCGGGTGCGCCCGGCCCGTGCGCCGGGCGTCGAACCACCAGAGACAACGAGGTGAGCTGGAACATGAAACCAAGGAACAAGAAGTACTCCGTCGCGATTGCTTCGCTCGCGGCAGCGCTGCTGCTGAGCGGCTGCGCGGGCGGATCCACCCCGGCGGAGAACCCGGATGCGAGCCAGGGCTCCGAGACCGGCGGCGACGCCGTCGCGGCGGCGCAGGCCCGCGTGGCGGAGTTCTCCGCCGAGCAGGCGCCGATCGAGATCGCGCCGCTCTCCGGCGAGGTGGAGCAGGGGCTGGTCTACGGCTTCATCACCTGCCCCCTCCCGGTCTGCCGCACGCTGACCGACGCCTCGGTCGAGGCCGCCGAGGCGATCGGCTGGGAGACCCGCCAGATCGAGACCCAGATGACCCCCGAGGACTACATCGCCTCCTGGGATCAGCTGCTGCAGGATCCGCCGGACGTCATCGCCTTCATCCCCTTCGCACCGGACTCCCTCATCGAGGATCAGCTGAACAGGGCCGCCGAGCTCGGCATCCCGGTGGTGTCGATCGCTCCGGCGGGCGACCGGCCCAGCAAGGACGGCCCGGTCTTCGCCTCGTACAACGGCTACCCCGAGTTCTTCCAGAGCTCCAGCCTCATGGCCGACCTGATCGTCGCGGACGGCGGCACCGGAGCCGACACCGTGTTCGTCTGGGATCCCGCCCTCTCGTCGATCTGGCAGCCCATCAAGGACGGCTTCGACGAGCACATCGAAGCCGCCGGCGGCGGCGCGAGCGTGCTCGAGGTCTCGACCCAGGGCATCGGCACCGCCGTGCCCGGGCAGATCGTCAGCTACCTGCAGGCGAACCCGCACATCAAGTACGTCGCGCTCGCGCTCGCCGACCTGAGCATCGGCGTGCCGGAGGCGCTCGAGCAGGCCGGCCTCCTCGAGACCGTCAAGATCACCTCGCGGGCGCCCCAGGCGGGCAACCTCGCCAACGTGCAGGCGGGCCGCGAGTGGACCACGGTGGGCGAGGAGATGGGCTCCAACGGCTGGCGGGTCATCGACGGCCTGGCCCGCCTCACGCTCGGCGAGACCCCGAACGACGAGTGGTTCGAGCCGGCCGGCTGGGCGCAGATCTTCACGAAGGACAACGTGACCCAGACCACCGAGGCGCCGAGCACCCCGGGTTCGCCCGAGGCCTTCCTCGCGGCGTGGGGGGTCGAGTAACCGATGAGCAGCGTTCTGCCCGAGCAGGGCCGCGCACCGGACGCCGCGGCCGCGGCTCTCGAGATCGAAGGGCTGAGCAAGACCTTCCCGGGCGGCAAGGGCCTGCGGAACGTGAGCCTCGGCATCGCGCCCGGCTCGGTGCACGCCCTGCTCGGGCAGAACGGCTGCGGCAAGTCCACGCTGATCAAGATCCTCGCGGGGGTCTATCAGCCCGACCCGGGCTCGCGAGCCCGGGTGCGGGGCCGGGAGATCGAGCTGGGCTCCGCGAAGCAGTCGCGGGAGGCCGGGCTGCGCTTCATCCACCAGGATCTCGGCCTGATCCCCTCCCTCGACGTCACCGACAACCTGGCGCTCGGCGTCGGCTACTCCGCGCGCGGCTGGCTCTCCGACTCGGTGGAGCACCGGAAGGCCCAGGCGCTGCTCGACCGCTACGGCATCGACATCGACGCGCGCGAGCGCCTCGACCGGCTGAGCGCCGCCCAGCAGTCGCTGGTCGCGATCGCCCGCGCGCTGGGCGACGACGACGCGAGCGGGCCCCGGCTCATCGTGCTCGACGAGCCGACGGCCGCTCTGCAGAGCACCGAGGTCGAACTGCTCTTCTCGCTGATCGAGGCGTTGAAGCGCGAGGGCAATTCCATTCTGTACGTCACCCACCGCCTCGACGAGGTCTTCGCCATCGGCGACCGGGTGACCGTGCTGCGCGACGGCGAGCTGATCGCGAACCGCGAGGTGGCCGAGCTCGACCACGACTCCCTCGTGCACCTCATCGTGGGCCGCGCGGTCGACGGCATCGAGCCGGGCTCGCCTCATCTCGACCGCCCGGTCGTGCTCGAGGCCCGGGGCCTCGGCGGCGCCTCGGTCGAGCGCGCCGACATCAAGCTGCACACGGGCGAGATCGTCGGCCTGGCCGGCCTCCTCGGCTCGGGGTACGAGGACCTGCCGTTCCTCCTCTTCGGCGCGGTGAGGCGGGAGAGCGGGCGGATCCTGCTCGACGGCGAGGAGGTCGAGATCCGGGATCCGCGCGATGCGATCTCGCGCGGCATCGCCTTCGCGCCCGCGGATCGCAAGCGGCTGAGCTCGATCCAGGGCTGGTCGCTGCGCGAGAACATCACCCTGCCCCGCCTGACCCCGGGTGCGGGCGGCTGGCTGAGCGAGCGCAAGGAGGGGGCCGAGGTGATGCCGTGGCTCGACCTCATGCGGGTGAGCTTCTCGTCCCACACCCTGCTGTCGACGCTCAGCGGCGGCAACCAGCAGCGCGTGGTGCTCGCGCGGTGGCTGCGCGCGAAGGCGCGGGTGCTGCTGCTGCAGGAGCCCACGAACGGGGTCGACTCGGGCGCCAAGCACGCGATCTACGTCGCGCTGCGCGAGGCGGCCGGGAACGGCACGACCGTGCTGTTCTCCTCCTCCGACGCCGAGGAGCTCGTCGCGATCGCGGATCGCGTGATCGTCATGAACGACGGCAGCATCGGGGCCGAGCTCTCCGGCCCCTCATTGACATTGGACAACCTCCTCCGGGCCAGCATGGTCGGAGCCGACACGGGAGTGGCGAACGCATGACACAGCAGGAGACCGTCGCCGAGGAGCGCGTCGACACCACGTCGGTCCGTCTGGAGCGGGTGAAGTCCCGCATCGGCTTCATGAAGTACAGCGGCATCTACATCTGGATCGCCCTGATCGTGCTCTTCGGCATCCTCGTGCCGCAGACCTTCCTCACGGGGCAGACCGCGACGAGCATCATCGGCAACGAGGCGGTGACGATCATCGTGGCCGTCGGCCTGCTGTTCTCGCTGTCGGCGGGAGGCTTCGACCTCTCCATCGGCCAGAACCTCGGCTTCGCGGCGGTCACGGTCGCCACGCTCTCGACGGTGGGGGGCATGGATCCGCTCACCTCGGTGATCATCACGCTCGTGCTGAGCACCCTCGTCGGCGTGATCAACGGCTTCTTCGTGTCGGTGGTGAAGATCCACAGCCTCATCGCGACGCTGGGCATGACGTCGATCCTGCTGGCGGCGACGAGGCTGGTGTCCGGACAGCAGTTCCGCGGGCCCCTGCCGGACGTGCTGCGGCAGCTGTCGAACTTCTCGCTGTTCGGCGTCGTGCCGATCATCGTGCTCTACGCGCTGGTCGTCGCGCTCGTCGGGTGGTACGTGCTCGAGCACACCCCCTTCGGGCGCAAGCTCAACGCGACGGGCGCGAACCCCGACGCGGCCTTCCTCGCCGGTGTGCGCACGAACCGGTACCTCTTCCTCTCCTTCGTGATCACCGGATTCGGCGCGGGGCTCGCGGGGGTGTTCCTCGCCGGCAAGATCGGCAGCGTGGGGCCCGACATCGGACCCGCGTACCTGCTGCCCGCCTTCGCCGCGGCATTCCTGGGGACGACGCAGTTGAAGCCGGGTAAGTTCAATGTATGGGGCACGGTGATCGCGATCCTGCTGCTGGCGACCGGCGTCAAGGGCCTGCAGCTGCTGGGCGGCGCCCAGTGGATCACCGACGCCTTCAACGGGGTGGCGCTGCTCGCGGCGGTCTCGGTCGCCGTGGTCTCGGCGCGCCGCGTCGCGGCGGGCAAGGGCCGGAGGCGCACGGGCTGAGAACGATGCGCGGGCGTGCCGGCGCGGCTGCCGAGGGGGCGCCCTCTCGCGGCGCGCCGGCGCGCGCGGCGCTTCGGTCTCTCGAGGCGAGGAGGCGCGAAGAGCGATGAAGAAGACCCGCATCGACTACCGCAAGCCCCCGTACGCGATCGACTCCGTCGACAACGCCCTCCGGGCGCTGCACATGCTGCGGGACTCGGGCGCCGTGCGCATCATGGACGTGGCCGAACGGCTCGAGGTCGCGCGCTCGACGGCCCACCGCATCATGGCGATGCTCGTGTACCAGGGCTTCGCGGTGCAGGACGATCGCCAGCGGTACCTCGCCGGGCCGGCGCTGAGCGCGCCGGTCGTGACCTCGCAGCGGAACCAGGAGCTCGTGCAGGTGGCCGCCCCGATCCTCGACGAGCTGCAGCAGCGGACCGGCGAGGTGGTGAACCTCGCCGTGCGCATCGGCGTGCACACCCGGGTGCTCACCACGATCGGGGAGGGGAAGGCGGCGCTCGAGGATCGGAGCGGACGCGTCTACCCGGCCCATTCGAGCTCCGCCGGGCGCGCGATGCTGGCGACGGAGCCGCAGAAGCTGCTCGAACGCCTGTACCGCAGCAAGAGCGCCGAGCTCAGCGGATCGGCGCTGGGCGACGCCGACTACGCGGAGCTGCTCGCCCAGTTGGAGCAGACCCGCAGACGCGGCTTCGCGGTCTGCGACGAGGAGGTGGAGCGATCGATCTCCTCCGTCTCCGTGCCCGTGTCGCCCGCCGAGGGCCGCAAGTGCGCGGTCGTGCTGCTCACCTTCACGTCGCGGCTCGAGCTCATCGTTCAGAACCGGCCGAAGATCGACGCCCTGTTCGAGGCGCAGCGGGCCCTGCTCGGGGCGCTGGAGCAGCAGGAGGTCGAAGCGCCGGACGGCGCCCCCGAGGGGCCGTAGGCCCGACCCGGCGCGCGGGCGCCGGTGCGTGCCTGCGACGGAGCCGCCTCGCCCGGCCTCGGTTCTGTGCTCCAGAATCTGGTTTCGGGCCGGGCAGGGGCGAGATTAGCTTCGAGCCATCGCCGGACCGACGCCATCGCCGGTCCGACCATCCGAAGGAACGAGCGAGGAAGCCATGAACGACACCCCCGAGACCATCAACGGCGCCGAACTGCTGGTGCGCACGCTCGCGCGCCTCGGCGTCGAGGAGGCCTTCAACGTCGCGGGTCTCGGCCTGCTGCCGCTGGCGGAGGCCTTCTACCGGAACCGGGACGACATCCGCTACATCTCCTCGTTGAACGAGACCAACCTCGCGCTCATCGCGAACGGCTACGCCCGGGCGAAGGGGTCGGCCGCGTTCGTCAACGTCTACCACGCCTCCGGCACGGCCCTCGCCATGATGGGCGTCACGACGGCCTGGGCCGAGCAGGTGCCGCTCGTCTTCACCTCGACCACGTCGAGCCGCGAGCTCTCGGGCCGCGATCAGTACGCGGCGGTGCCCCGCGCCGTCACCGAGATGAGCGAGCAGTTCGTGAAGTGGAGCTGCGAGGTGCCGAGCGCGGAACGCATCCCCGAGCTGCTCGCGCGGGCCTTCCAGATCGCGAACACCCCGCCCTACGGACCCGTGCACCTGGCGTTCCCCATGGACGTCTGGCTCGAGCGGACCGCCGACACCTCTTCCGGTGTCGTGCCCGCCGAGCTGTTCGCCGCGCCGGTCGCCTCGCCCGAGGGGATCGAACGGCTCGCGAAGCTGTTGCGCACCGCCGAGCGCCCGGTGCTGGTCGCTGGCGGCGAAGTCGAGCGCTACGGCGCCGTGCCGAGCCTGGTCGCGCTCGCCGAGGCGACGGGCGCCTGCGTCGCGAGCGAGGACAAGATCTCGGACCTCGGCTTCCCGACGACGCACGAGCAGTTCATCGGCAAGCTCAGCGCCAACCGCAAGGCCGTCGCGGAGGCGGATCTCGTCGTGCTGATCGGCGTCGAGCTCACCGAGTCGGGGCTCACGCCGCCGATCGGGTTCGGGGAGGCCACGACGGTGGTGCTGACCCCGGACCCCATCGCGCTCACGCGCCAGATCCGTCCCGATGTCGCGATCCTCGGCATGCCCGGCGAGACGCTCGACGCCGTGCGCGAGCGCCTGGAGGCGAAGCCCATCGGCGTGAGGCGCCGCAAGGCCCGCCTGGCCGCGGCGGTCGCGCTGCACGAGCGGCGGGAGGCGCGCAGCGCCCGGATCCGCACCATCCGCTTCGACGACGACGAGCTCGCGATCAGCCGGATCGCGACGGAGGTGGAGCGGGCGATGCCCGAGGGCACCATCGTCGTCAACCACTGCGCCTCGGGCGAGCCCTTCGTGGAGGAGCTGCTGCCCGTGCCCGATCCGAGCACGTACTTCGGCATCTCGAGCAAGGCCAGCGCTCAGGGCTGGGGCGGTCCCGCCGCGATCGGCATCCAGCTCGCACGGCCCGACCGCCGCGTCGTCGCGATGCTCGGCGACGGCGGCTTCATGTTCTCGTCGACCGCGATCTACGCCGCCGCGCAATTCGACGTGCCGGTCGTCTACGTCATCCTGAACAACGGCGGATGGCGCGACATCGGCGCCCTCGCCAAGGTCGCCGGATCGCCCCTCGTCGACGCCGAGTCCGAGTTCGGATGGGAGTTCCTCGATCCGGGGATCGACCACACCGCCTTCGCGCGGAGCCTCGGGCTCGACGCCAGCCGTGTCGAGACCGCGGCCGAGCTGCGGGAGGCGCTCGAGCAGGCCTTCGCGTCGTCCCGCCCGACCCTCATCGAGGTCATGAACTCGCGCGAGGACGCGCACGAGTTCTCCCGGGTGTTCACCCAATCCGAGGGCTGAGCGCCCCGGGCCGCCCCGGGCCCCCGGGGCGCCGCTCGATCCGCCGCCCGCGATCCGATCCGCACCAGTGCAGAGGAGCACACCATGAAGCAACGTCGCTCGGAACACCATGAACTCAGCTTCGGGTTCTTCTACCCGACGGGGAAGACCAACTTCCTCTTCTCCGACGAGGCCGCGAGCACGCGCCCCGAGTTGAACGCCGAGAACATGATCGCGCTCGCCCGGGCCGCCGAGGAGGTCGGCTTCGACGCCATGTTCCTCGCCGACAACTGGTCGGGGCACCAGCGCGTCGCGGAGGAGCACGGGCACCAGTCGCCCGGGTACCACGCCACGCTCACGGCCATGGCGCTGCTGGCCGCGACGAAGCACATCGGCGTGATCTCGAGCCTCCACACCACGCACCACAAGCCCGCGCACGTGGCCCGCATGGGAGCGACCGTCGACGCCTTCAGCGGCGGCCGCTGGGGCTGGAACATCGTCGCCGGATTCAGCGCCGACGAGGCGGCGCTCTTCGGCGAGGAGTTCGTCGAGCACGACCTGCGCTACCGGATGGCCGCCGAGTTCGTCGACATCGTGCTCGCGCTGTGGAAGGAGCAGGAGCCGATCGACTTCGAGGGCGAGTTCTACCGCGTCACGGGCCGCATCAAGCTGCCCCGCCCCGTGCAGCAGCCGCACCCGCTGCTCGTGAACGCCGGTGCGTCGTCCGCCGGCACCGCCTTCGCCGCGAAGTACTGCGACCAGCTGGTCACCCTCGGCACGGGCGAGGATCAGCTGCGGGGGCTCGACGCGATGCTCGCCGAGCTCACCGGGGGCGGGCGCTACGTGGCGCCGACGCCCTTCTCGATGGCGATCGTGCGCGACGGCGACGGCGAGGCGGAGGAGACCTACGACCGCCTGCTCCGGTCGCTGAACAAGGAGGCGACCTTCGAGATCGCCTCGGACGTGCTCGGCGGGATCCACACCGCCAAGGAGATGTACGAGAAGATGGGCGAGCACGAGGCCATGATGGCCTTCGGCTCGGGCAAGGGCGTGCTGCAGCTCATCGGCACCCCGGAGCAGGTCGCCGAGACGCTCATCTCGGTGAAGCGGAACACGGGCGCCACGAACGTGCTCATCAACTTCCCGCTGTGGAGCCCCGAGGAGCTGCGCGGCTTCCGCCCGGTGCTCGAGCTGCTGCGCGAGGCGGGCGTCTGGTCGCCGCCCGAGACGCGCGACCACTCCTGGTGACCCCGGTGTCGCAACGATCGTCGGAAGGACGGCAGGCCATGGCATTCGAGCCGATCGATGTCTCCGGATCCCACCACGCGGTGCGGGATCGGGAGTGGAGGTTCCTCGTGGACGGCGAGTTGCGCGGGGCGGTGAACCGCGGCGCCTTCGAGCGGATCAGCCCGTTCACGAGGGACGCCATCGCGACCGTGCCGAGCGGCGATGCGGCCGATGCGGAGGCGCTCGCGGAGGCGGCCTGGGCCGCTCGCAAGGGCTGGGCCCGCACCCCGATGCCGGAGCGCATCCAGGCGCTGCACCGGGCGGCCGGCATCATCGAGGCGCACGCCGAGGAGCTCGCGTTCCTCGACGCGATCGACGCGGGCTCCACGATCGAGAACGCCCGCATGGACATCCGCCTCGCGCTGGGCCACATCCGCCTGTTCGCGGGCCTGGCGATGGAGCTGAAGGGCGCGACGATCCCGGCGAGCCGGGGTCTGCACCTGACGGTCAGGGAGCCGGTCGGCGTGGTGCTCAGGATCGTGCCGTTCAACCACCCGTTCATGTTCGCGGCGAAGGTGTTCACCGCGATCGTCGCAGGATGCCCGGCCATTCTCAAAGCGCCCGAGGTCGCCCCGCTCTCGGCGCTCCGGATGGGCGAGCTGCTGCAGGAGGCGTTCCCCCCGGGGGTGCTGCAGGTCGCCACGGCGCAGGGCCGGGAGATGGCCGACGCGCTGGTGCGGCACCGCTACGTGCACAAGATCGCCTTCATCGGCTCCGAGCAGACCGGGGCGGCGATCTCGAGGGCTGCGGCCGAGTCGGGGTTCAAGCGGGTGTCGCTGGAGCTCGGCGGCAAGAACGCGATGATCGTGTTCGACGACGCCGACCTGGAGAAGGCCGCGCAGGGCGCGATCGCGGGGATGAACTTCACCTGGTCGGGGCAGTCGTGCGGCTCGAACTCCCGGCTCCTGGTGCAGCGGAGCGTGCACGACGCCCTCGTCGAGCGCATCGCGCGGCAGCTGGAGGGGCATCGCCTCGGCGATCCGCTCGACCCCGCGTCGCAGCAGGGCACCGTCATCCACGAGCGGCACTACGACAGTGTGATGGACTACATCGACCTCGCCCGGCAGGAGGGCGGCACCGTCGTCGTCGGCGGCGGGAAGCCGGACGACCCGGCGCTCGGCGACGGGCTGTTCGTGCCGCCGACGGTCATCACCGGCCTGCCGCTCGACGGGCGCGTGGTGCGCGAGGAGATCTTCGGCCCGGTGCTCTCGGTGATCCCCTTCGACACCGAGGAGGAGGCGCTCGAGATCGCGAACGCGCTCGACTACGGTCTCACCGCGAGCGTGTGGACCCGCGACATCGGCCGCGCCCTGCGCGTGGTGCGCGAGGTGGAGGCGGGCTTCACCTGGGTGAACGACTCCTCGAAGCACTTCCCCAACGTGCCCTACGGCGGGGTGAAGTCGTCGGGCATGGGGCGCGAGGAGTCCATGGAGGAGCTGCTGAGCTACACGGAGCTGAAGACCATCAACATCGCCTACTGAACCGGGCGAGCATGCGGATCGAGGAGAACACGATGAGCGACGATATCCGGGGCCTGGTGGCCCGTGCGTCGAGGGTGCTCGGCGCGGCCGGGCTCGATGACTTCATCTGGGGGCACGCATCGGTGCGCGACCCCGGGGGGCGCGGGGCGTGGCTCAAGCGCTCGGGGATCGGCCTCTCCGAGGTGGACCCGGAGGACGTGCAACTGGTCTCCCGCGACGGCGAGGTGCTGGAGGGCTTCGGCGACCGGCACATCGAGTACCCCATCCATACCGAGATCCTCGCGACCCGCCCGGATGTAGGCGGAGTGGTGCACATCCATCCGCCGCATGCGGTGGCGCTGGCGGCGTCGGGGGTGGAGCTCAGGCCGGTGAGCCATCAGGCGACGCTGTTCACCCCGCCGCAGCTGCCGAGGTACACGCACACCACGGATCTGATCCGTTCGGCGGAGCTGGGCGCGGGGGTCGCGGAGGCGCTCGGGGATCGCACCGCGGTGTTCCTCGTGAACCACGGGATCGTGGCGGTCGGCCCCGACCTGCAGACGGCGACGGTGACGGCGCTGCTGCTGGAGGAGGCGTGCGAGCAGCAGCTGCTCACCTCGGGGTACGGAGGGATCGCGTCGTGGACCGGCGATGCCGAGGCGGTGGAGAAGCGGGAGCGGATCTACTCGCCGAAGGCGATGCTGAAGGTCTGGGAGTACCTCGTGAGAAAGCTCGAAGACTCGCCCCGCCCCTCGCCGAAATCGCCGGGCTGAACTACATTCGAAGGTACTGGAGACCTCGAGGAGGTGGGCTCGGGTGGTCAGCACGTGGCAGGCCCTGCGGCGCGGCGAGTCCGTTCGCGAACGCAGGCTGCTGCTCGCCCGGGCGCATGAGCGGTTCACGACCGAGCCCGGCGACGACCCCGAGCTGCTCGGGCGGTTCGCCGCCGAGCTGCGGCCGGTCGTCTTCGAGTCGTGGCTCCGCTCGCGGCGGAGCACGATCGACCCCGACCGGGTGCCGGACCGCCCGGCCCTCGGCGACGACGAACTGCAGGAGCTGCGCCGCACGCACCCGATCGCGCGAGTGCTGCCGGTGGTGCAGCGGCTGCTCTTCGAGGAGGCGAGCGAGTCGGGCCTGATCATCGCGGTCGGCGACGCCGCCGGCCGTCTGCTCTGGGTCGACGGCGACCACGCCCTCCGGGCGAAGGCCGAGGACATGGGCTTCCGCGCCGGCATGGACTGGTCGGAGGCCGCCGTCGGCACGAGCGCGCCGGGCAGTGCGCTCGCGCTCGACCACGCGATCCAGGTGCTCGGCGCGGAGCACTACAACCGCTTCGTGCACCAGTGGAGCTGCACCGCCGCTCCCGTGCACGACCCGGCCACGGGCTCGATCATCGGGGTCATCGACGTCACGGGCGGCGACAGCGCCGCCTCGCCGCACATCCTGCCGCTCGTCGAGGCGACGCTGGCGGCGGTCGAGGCCGAGCTGAAGCTCGAGTCCCTGCGCAAGCTCATCGACGAGGCGAGGCCGAAGCGGCGGTCCGAGGGGGCGCAGCGCCCCGCGCCGGCGGCCTCCCCGAGGCTCGTCGTGCTCGGGCGCGATCCGGCGCTGCTCGAATGCGGCGCCCGGTCGCTGCCGCTGAGCGGCCGCCACGCCGAGATCCTGCTGGCGCTGGCGGCGGCCCCGCACGGGCTCACCGCGGCCGTGCTCGCCGAGCAGGTCTACGGCGACCCCGAGTCCGAGCAGACGCTGCGCGCCGAGATGGTGCGGCTGCGCAAGTGGCTCGAGCAGCAGGGCACGGGCGTCGAGCTCGCGTCGCGCCCCTACCGCCTCGGCGCCCGCATCCGGATCGACGCCGAGGAGATGCTCGGCGCGCTCGGCCGCGGCGCGCACCGGCTCGCGCTCGCCTCGTACGAAGGGCCGGTGCTGCCCGCCTCGGAGGCGCCGGTCGCCCTGTCGCTGCGCGCCGACGCCGACGCGACGCTGCGCGAGGCCATGCTGCAGTCGGCCGCGCCGGACCTGCTCTACGACTACGCGCAGAACTGGGCGGCCGAGGATCGCGGGCCGTGGGAGACGCTGCTGCGGCTGCTGCCGCCGCTCTCGCCGAAACGGGCACGTGTTGTCGCCAGGCTCGAGGCGCTCGCCTGAGGCGATCGATGCAACGTCGATGCAACGGTGCCCGGCCTAGCCTGGGCGCACCGGGCCCGTCGCCCGGCCGCTGAGACCGACGTCGAAGGAGACGCATCATGACCGTGTACGCAGCCCCCGGCCAGCCCGATTCGCTGGTGACATTCAAGAGCCGCTACGAGCACTACATCGGCGGGCAGTGGGTGCCGCCGGTGAAGGGCCAGTACTTCGAGAACGTCACGCCGGTGACGGGCAAGGCGTTCTGCGAGATCGCGCGCGGCACCGCCGAGGACATCGAGGCGGCCCTCGACGCCGCCCACGCCGCGGCCCCCGCGTGGAACAAGTCGACCCCCGCCGAGCGCGCGGTGATCCTGAACAAGATCGCCGATCGCATGGAGCAGAACCTCGAACTGCTCGCGGTGGCCGAGACCTGGGACAACGGCAAGGCCGTGCGCGAGACCCTGAACGCCGACCTGCCGCTCGCGATCGACCACTTCCGCTACTTCGCGGGAGCGATCCGCGCGCAGGAGGGCGGCATCTCGCAGATCGACGACGACACCGTCGCCTACCACTTCCACGAGCCGCTCGGCGTCGTCGGCCAGATCATCCCCTGGAACTTCCCGATCCTCATGGCCACGTGGAAGCTCGCCCCCGCGCTCGCCGCGGGCAACTGCGTCGTGATCAAGCCGGCCGAGCAGACTCCGGCCTCGATCTTGGTGCTGTTCGAGCTGATCGGCGACCTGCTGCCCGCAGGCGTCGTCAACATCGTCAACGGCTTCGGCGCGGAGGCGGGCAAGCCCCTCGCATCGAACAAGCGGATCCGCAAGATCGCGTTCACCGGCGAGACGACCACGGGCCGGCTGATCATGCAGTACGCCTCCGAGAACATCATCCCGGTCACGCTCGAGCTCGGGGGCAAGAGCCCGAACCTCTTCTTCGAGGACGTCATGGCCAAGGACGACGCCTACTGGGACAAGGCGCAGGAGGGCTTCACCATGTTCGCCCTCAACCAGGGCGAGGTCTGCACCTGCCCGTCGCGCGCGCTGATCCAGGAGTCCATCGCGGGCGACTTCCTCGACGCCGTCGTCGAGCGCACGGAGCGCATCACGCGCGGCAACCCGCTCGACACCGACACGATGGTGGGCGCGCAGGCGTCGAACGACCAGTTCGAGAAGATCAAGTCGTACCTCGACATCGGCAAGCAGGAGGGCGCCCAGGTGCTCACCGGCGGCGGCGTGCACGATCTCGGCGGCGAGTTCGCGGACGGCTTCTACATCCAGCCCACCATCTTCCGAGGCGACAACTCGATGCGCATCTTCCAGGAGGAGATCTTCGGGCCGGTGGTGTCGGCGACGACCTTCACCGACTTCGACGACGCGATCCGCATCGCGAACGACACGCTGTACGGCCTCGGCGCCGGAGTCTGGAGCCGCAACGGCAACACCGCCTACCGCGCCGGCCGCGCGATCGAGGCCGGCCGGGTGTGGGTGAACAACTACCACGCCTATCCCGCGCACGCGGCCTTCGGCGGCTACAAGTCGAGCGGCATCGGGCGCGAGAACCACCTGATGATGCTCGACCACTACCAGCAGACCAAGAACCTGCTGGTCAGCTACAGCGAGAACGCGCTCGGCTTCTTCTAAGGAGTCGCCGAGCGCGCGCCCCGGCCTCCGGCTCTCGCCGAGGCGGCCGGGGCGCCTCCCCTCGACGGGCGTAGCCTGGTGACGGACGGTTCTTACAGAGGGGTGAGGGCGATGGACGAGACGACGGACACGAGTTGCGAGCTTCCGGCACCCGACACGGACTGGGAGGCGCCTCCCGGCTGCGTCGATGCGCGGCCGGAGGTCGAGGGGGAGACGGAGAGCCGGCTCGCCTTCACCCCCGCGGCCTTGGAGCTGATCGAGAGGCTCTGGGCGCTGCACGGCCCGCTCATGTTCCACCAGTCGGGAGGCTGCTGCGACGGCAGCGCGCCGATGTGCTACCAGGCGGGCGAGTTCAAGACGGGCGGCCAGGATGTGCTGCTGGGCACCCTCGAACTGCCGCCGCTGCACGGCGACGGCAGCCCTCGCGAGATCGGCTTCTGGATGTCCCGCGAGCAGTTCGGCGTGTGGGCGCACACCCACCTCACCGTCGACGCGGTGCCCGGGCGCGGGGCGGGCTTCTCGCTCGAGGCGCCTGAGGGGCGCCGGTTCCTCATCCGCTCCCGCCTGCTCTGAGGCCGGGAGGGTCGCCGGTCGGGGCGGCGCAGCGCCTCGAATCGGGTGCGGATCCTCGCGATCCGCACCCGATTTCGCGCTCCCGGGGTGCTCCGGCGGCGAAATGCCGGAGATAATCCGCGTGATTCCGCCGTTATCGGCTCGTTATGGGGTAGATTCGTACGCGATCAACCGATCGAGCCCCGTTGTTTCGGGGATCACCTGAACAACAGGGGTACCGGCTCAGACGCCCGCCCTGGGAGGACAGAAGATGTCACTGAACAAGACTGAACTCGTCGCCAAGATCGCCGCCGAGACCGGCCAGAGCCAGGCGACCGTCTCCAGCGTGATCGACGGCCTGTTCGCGGCCGTGTCGGAGACCGTCGGCAAGGGCGGCAAGGTGTCGATCCCCGGCTGGCTCTCGTTCGAGACCGCTGCGACCGCCGCGCGCACGGGCCGCAACCCCCGCACCGGCGAGACCATCAAGATCCCCGCGGGCAAGCGCGTGAAGGTGTCGGTCGGCAGCAAGCTGAAGGCCGCCGTCAAGTAAGTTCTCTGACGCTTTCGCGAAGACCCTCGGCCCTCGGGCCGGGGGTCTTCGCGTCTCCGGGGCCGGGCTCCGATCCCCTTCGTCCCGTTTCCCCTCTTCTTCATCGTCTCTCGGCGAGGTCGTCGGCGAGGTCGTCGGCGAGGGGGGGGGAGTGAGGCCGGGGAGGGGGATGGGACGGGACCTGGGAGAGGGGATCAGCCGGTGACGCGGAAGAGCCCGTGGGCTCCGCGCTCCGCGTCGATCATGATGTGCGAGACGAAGGGGTAGTTCCCCGGCTCGGGGAAGACCAGCTCGACGAAGCCGCCCTGCGCGGGCTGCAGCGCGAGCGCCTGCGATCCCGTGCCGACGGCGCGATCCACGAGGTACCGCCCCTCCGACCACGCGGTGTCGAACTGCCCGCCCACCACGTGGAAGCTCGAGGCCCGGTTCGGTCCCGCGTCGAGCACCCACACCCGCACCCGCTCGCCGACGGCGGCGGGCAGCGGGGCGTGGTCGTACTGCGCGGCGATGCCGTTGAACACCACGAGGTCGGGATGCTCGGCGGCGAGGCGGTCGGTGTCGACCTCCCCGTCCTGCGGCCCGAGGTAGTACTCGCCCTGCACGAGCGCGTAGCTGCGATCGACCGCGGGCAGGTCCTCCGGCTCGATGATCACCGCGCCGTACATGCCGTTCGCGATGTGCGCCGACATGGGCATGGTCGAGCAGTGGTACATCCAGATGCCCGAGCGGGTGGCGGTGAAGGTGTAGCTGAGCGATTCGCCGGGGGCGATGGTGCGCATGGGCCCGTCGGGGGCGAGCGCGCCCGCGTGGAAGTCGATCGAGTGCCCGATCGTGCCGTCGTTGACGAGGGTGATCTCGAAGGTGTCGCCGACGCGGCCGTGCAGCACGGGGCCGGGGGCGGACCCGCCGAACGTCCAGAGACGCTGCCGAACGCCGGGCGCGACCTCCGTCACCTGCTCGGTCACGGGCAGCTCGACGCGGTGCGTGACGGGACCGCTCGCGGCCGGCAGCGGATCGAGGGCGGCCTCGTACGGCGCGAATCCGGGGGAGGGCTCGCGTGAGAGATCGATGAGGTCGGCGGCGCTGTCGTCGGCAGCGGATCCGGATCCGTCCTCGACGCCGTGGCCCTCGTGCCCGGCGCCGGCCTCCGAGCCCCCGCCTGTGACGACGATCTCGAGCGTCATGCCCATCTGGCGGTGCCCCACGATCGAGCACCATCCCGCGACGTCCGCCGTGATGACTCCCGCGTCGATCGTCGCGCGCTCGCCGGGGGCGAGCCGGGCGCCGCGGGCGCCGTTCTCGAGCACGAGGTCGTGCACCTGGCTCTCGTCGGCGTTCTCGAGCTCGATGACGAGCCTCGTGCCCGCGGGCACCTCGATGCGGCTCGGGGTGAAGCGCATCTCAGCCGCGGTCACCCGCACGGTCTGCACGGGAGCGTCGGCGTCGGCTCCGGGGCCGACTGCCGTCCCGGCGCCATCGACCGCGCCCGCCGGCATCCGGCCGCCGCCGAC
>CALMSE010000213.1 GCA_937872275.1 uncultured Leucobacter sp.
CGCGGATCCCGCAGGCCCTTCTCGAGCCTGCGCGCGATGATCTGCTGGATGCGCTCGGCGACCTTGCCTGCCCTGGGATTGCTCATGCCCCCAGCCTACCGCTGCGCGCTGCATGGGAGCCGACGGCCGGGCCCCGGGGGCCGCCCCCGATCGCACCGGCGGCCCGGTCGCCACGACTGCCCCGGTCGCCGCCGCTTCCGCGTGAGAGGATGGGCCTCGATGCCCCGCACACGGACCCCGCACGAGCAGCGCCTGCGCGACCTCGTCGCGCTGCGCAGGGTGCGCGACCGCATCGACCGGGAGTACGCGCTGCCGCTCGACGTCGAAGCGCTGGCCCGGGGCGCGGGCGTGTCGGCCGGGCACCTCAGCCGCTCCTTCCGCGAGGTCTACGGAGAGTCGCCGTACAGCTATCTCATGACGCGCCGCATCGAGCGCGCGATGACGCTGCTGCGCCGCGGCGACCTGAGCGTCACCGAGGTCTGCTTCGCGGTGGGCTACGGCTCGCTCGGCACCTTCACCACCCGCTTCACCGAACTCGTCGGCGTCTCGCCCGGCAGATACCGTCGTGAGGGCGCTCCGCTCCACGGGCTGCCCGGCATCGTCACCATGCGCGCCACGAAACCGGTCAGGAATCGAGAAGTTCCGCCTCGAGAAGCCGATTAGCGTGGCAGTCATGAAGATCAACATTCACGTCACATTCCTGCCCCACACCGACCCGGAGGCCTCGCTCGCCTTCTATCGCGACACGCTCGGCTTCGAGGTGCGAAACGACGTCGGCTACGAAGACATGCGCTGGATCACGGTCGGCTCGCCGAACCAGCCCGACACCCAGATCGTGCTCACTCCCCCGGCCGTCGACCCCGGCCTCACCGACGACGAGCGCCGCGTCATCAATGAGCTCATCGCGAAGGGCTCCTACGCGGGCGCCGTGCTCGCCACCGATGACCTGCAGGCGCTCTTCGAGCGCGTCGAGGCCTCGGGCGTCGAGATCCTGCAGGAGCCCATGGAGCAGGATTGGGGCGCCCGCGACTTCGCCTTCCGCGACCCCGCCGGCAACTCGATCCGCGTGCAGCAGCTGCCCGCCTGAGGGGCTCTGCGCCGGCCCCGCGCCGCGCCGCGCCGTTGCACACGATATTGACCGGCGCACACGGTTTCCCGCGCGATATCCCGTGCGCACCGGTCAATATCGTGTGCAGCGAGCACCCGGAATCAGCATCCGAAGCGGCCCGCCCGACACGAAAGAGGGAGGGGGCGGATCGGCACTGCGCCGATCCGCCCCCTCCCTGCGGGCTGCCCGCGGTCAGACTCGCGGCTTCTCCACCATCTCGGTGGTCTCGATCTCGTCGCCGATCTGGATGTCGTTGAACTTGCCCAGACCGATGCCGCACTCGAAGTCGGTCTTGACCTCGGTGACGTCGTCCTTGAATCGGCGCAGCGACTCGATGGCCAGGCCGTCGGCGAGCACCACGCCCTCGCGGATCACGC
>CALMSE010000214.1 GCA_937872275.1 uncultured Leucobacter sp.
GGGAGAGGATCGGCAGCGCGAAGGCGGCCGTCTTGCCGGTGCCGGTCTGCGCGAGCCCGACGACGTCGCGTCCCTCGAGCAGCACCGGGATCGTCGCGGCCTGGATCGCCGAGGGGGTCTCGTAGCCGACGTCCTTCAACGCGCGCAGCACGCGATCGTCGAGCCCGAGCGAGTCGAAGCCGGCGCGCTCGGGCGCAGAATCGGCGGATGCGGAAGGGGCGGAGGGCTCCTCCGCGGCTGCGGCGGGCTCGACGTCCTCGACGGCCGCAGCAGGGGCGGCCTCCTCCGCGGTCGCGGCGGGATCGACCGTCTCGGCCGAGTCCGGAGCGGAGGCATCAGCATCAGCGGCATCGGCGACATCGATATCGGCATCGGTGACGTCGGCATCGGTGACGTCGGCGGCCTCCTCGGCCGTCTCTGCCGCAGCCGGAGCGGCGGTATCGGCCGCGGTCGCCTCGAGAGGCGCTTCGGCGGGGGTGTCCGCCGCTTCCCGATCGCTCAGGGTTTCGGGGGAATCGGGAATACTCATCGTACGAGTCTACCGCCCCGACCCTGCGCGTATCCCCGCCGGCGTGGGACTATTCGGTGAACGCCCGCACGAGCGCGCTGAGCGTCCCGATCACCGGGGTGGCGACGCCGTGCTCGCCGCCCAGCCGCACGATGGCGCCGCCGATGGTGTCGATCTCGGTGCGGCGGCCGGCCTCGCGGTCGAGCAGCATCGAGGTCTTGTGGTGGGTGTGATGCTCGAAGGCGTTGTTCACCGAGGCCTCGATCCGCTCGCGCGAGACGGCGACGCCGCAGGCCTCCGCCACCGCCACGCCCTCGTCGAGCACGGAGGCGACGATGGCGCGGGTGTGCGGGCTCGCGGCGATCTCGCCCACGGTCATGCCCGTCGCGCCGCTCAGCGTGTTGAAGGCGGCGTTGAAGATGACCTTCTCCCACACCGGCACCAGGATGTCGGCGTCGACCTCCGCGTTGAGTCCGGCGTCGGCGAGGGCGAGGGCGACTCGCTCAGCCTGCAGATCGGCCTCCGGGCCGCTGCCGAAGGAGCCGATCCGCACCTTGCTGTGCGTGCTGGTGTGGATCTCCCCCGGCTCCCGCATGTCGGCTGGGAAGTCGGTCATGCCCATGAGCGTGCGCTCCGCGCCGAACACGGCCGCCAGCACGTCGGCGTTGCCGAGGCCGTTCTGCAGGGTGAGGCCGACGCTGTCGGGCCCGACGAGGTGGCGCACGGAGTCCACCGCCGCCTCCGTGTGGAAGCCCTTGGTGAAGACGATGAACAGGTCGAACCGCTCGGCGAGCTCGGATGCGCGAGTCGCCCGCGCCGGGGTCTTCAGCACGCCCTTCTCGGTGTGCACGGTGACGCCGCGCTCGTTCAGCGCATCGATGATCGTCGGGCTCATGTCGATGTACACCACTTCGTAGTCGGCCCCCACGAGGTGGGCCCCGAACAGCTGGCCCATGGCCCCGGATCCGACGATCGCGATCTTCATTCCGCATTCCCTCCGATCGGCGAGCCTGCGGATCGGTCCGTTCGCAGGTCGACCCTTCAATTCTGCCGCAGGACGCCCGAATCGTCAGCCCGAGGACGTGCCGATCAGCGCACAACCGGGTGCCCTCGCCTGCACATCCCGAACGACGGCCTGGCGCTCCGCGCCGCGAGGTGAGAGGCTAGCGGCATCGCAAACCCCTGGAGTCGCAGATGACGCCCCCGATCGCCCTCGAGCTCGGCCCCGGACAGCAGGATCTGCTGCCCCGCTTCCGCGCCGCAATCGACGAGCTCTTCCCGCCGCTGCAGATCGTTCCGCTGGCCGACGAGGGCCTCAGGGCGCGGCTGCGCTCGGCCGGCTCGCGAGAGCTCCAGCTCACCCACCTCGCGGCGAACACGCACCTGGTCGAGCGCCGCCCCGGCGTGCACGTCGGCAAGGAGCACTCGTACTACAAGATCTCCCTCCAGCTGGCGGGCGAGGTCACCATGTCGCAGGGCAACCGGGAGTCGACGCTCACCCCCGGCACCATCGTGCTCTACGACACGGCGCGGCCCTACGACCTCGGCTCGGACGAGGACTTCAGCTTCCTCGTCGCGATGTTCCCGAAGCACGCGCTCGCGCTGCCCGACGGGATCGCCTCGGATCTCGCCGCGATCCCCATTCCCGCCGATCGCGGCGTGGGCGCGATCCTCGCCTCCTACCTGCGCACGCTCGACGAGCACCTCCCGCTGCTCGGGTCGCAGGCGGGCGCGGGTCTCAGCCGCACCTTCCTCGACCTGCTCTCGACCCTCATCGGCGAGACGCTGGAGGTCGGGGTCGACGGCGGATCCGCGCGCACCGCCGCGCTGATGCGGGTGCTCGCCTACATCGACGAGCACCTGGACGACCCCGGGCTCGACCCCGCCACGATCGCGGCGGCGCACTACCTGTCGGTGCGGCACCTGTACAACCTCTTCGGGGCCACCGGAACGACGGTGTCGCAGTGGATCAAGCAGCGCAGGCTGGAGGGCGCGCGCAGGGATCTCGCCGATCCGCTCCGGGCCGCCGAGACCGTCGCGGCGATCAGCGAGCGCTGGGGGTTCGAGGACGCGGGGTACTTCAGCCGCATCTTCAAGCAGAGTTTCGGGCAGACCCCGGGCGAGTGGCGGCGAGCGCCGCAGGGCTGAGGCCGCCGGCTCGCGGTTCCGGACACCGGACGCTCCGCTGCGGAGCGGATCGGGCTGCGGGCGTGCAGATGTTTCGCCCTCGCTGTGCAGGCTCGTCCTCCCGGGGCCGCCCGACGCCCGGCTAGCCTCGCTGGCAGCGGGCGTGTTTCGGTCACACGGAGGTGACGGCCCGATGCGGAAGGCGGGATCATGACTGACGAGCGGCGAGTGGACGTACTGGTGGTCGGCGCGGGGTTCGCGGGGATGGCGGCGCTCGCGCAGCTCCGGGAGCGGGGATTCTCGGTGCTGGGCGTGGAGCGCGGTGAGGAGGTGGGCGGAACCTGGTACTGGAACCGCTACCCCGGCCTGCGCTGCGACGTCGAGAGCCTGCACTACTCGTACTCCTGGGACGAGCAGTTGGAGCAGGAGTGGGACTGGGCCGAGCGCTACGCCTCGCAGCCGGAGATCCTGAGCTACGCGAAGCACGTGGCCGATCGGCTCGAGCTGCGCCCGCTCATCAGCTTCGGAACCGAGGTCCGATCCATGCGCTTCGACGAGGCCGGGAACCTCTGGCGGGTCGAGCTCTCGGAGGGCGGGCCGGTGACCGCGCGCTGGGTCGTGCTCGCCACCGGCGCGATCTCCACGCCGAAGCCGATCGACATTCCGGGTGCCGACTCCTTCGCCGGCGAGTCGTACGAGACGACGCGCTGGCCCGAGACGCCGGTCGACTTCACAGGCAAGCGGGTGGCCGTGATCGGCACCGGGTCCAGCGGCATCCAGGTGGCGACCGAGATCGCGAAGCAGGCCGGTCATCTCTCGGTGCTGCAGCGCACCGCGAGCTACAGCCTGCCGGCCGGCAACCGGCCGCTCACCCCCGAGGAGATCGCCGAGTGGCGGGCGAACGCACCGGCGATCCGCGAGGCGGCCCGGCGCTCGCTCGACGGCCTCGCGCTGCCGATGACGGGGCTCAACGCGACCGAGGTGAGCGACGAGGAGCGGCGCGCGAAGTTCGAGGAGCTCTACGCCCAGGGCGTGCCCTTCTCGTTCTTCGGCATCTACAACGACATCCTCTTCGACGACGAGGCCAACCGCACGGTGCACGAGTTCCTGGCCGAGAAGATCAGGGAGCGGGTGGAGGATCCGGCCACCGCCGAGAAGCTCATCCCCACGGGCTACCCCTTCGGCACGCGCCGCTGCTGCATCGACTCGGGCTACTACGAGATCTTCAACCAGCCGAACGTCGAGCTGGTCGACGTCAAGGAGCACCCGATCGTGCGCATCACGGAGCGCGGCGTCGAGACCACGGAGGGCCTCATCGAGCTCGACGTCATCGTGTACGCCACCGGCTACGACGCCTTCACGGGCACCCCGACCCGCATCGACATCCGCGGCACGCGGGGCACGCTCGCCGAGGCGTGGGCGGCCGGCGCGCACGCCTATCTGGGGCTCCAGGTGCCGGGCTTCCCGAACCTGTTCCTCGTGACCGGACCGCAGAGCCCCGCGGTGCTGAGCAACATGGTCGTGTCGATCGAGCAGCACGTCGAGTGGATCGTCGACGCCCTGACCGCGGCGCGCGAGGAGGGGACGGTGCGCTTCGAGGCGAGCGAGGAGGCCGAGCGCGAGTGGCTGGACCACGCCGCGGAGCTCGGCGAGCTCATGGTCTACCGCAGCGCCAGCTCGTGGTACGTGGGGGCGAACGTCGAGGGCAAGGCGCGCGTGGTGCTGCCGTACCTCGGCGGGGTGGGGCCGTTCCGTGCGAAGTGCGAGCAGGTCGCGCAGGACGGCTACACGGGCTTCGTGCTCACCGCCGACACGGCGGCGAGCCCGGTGGGGTAGCGAGATGCGCCCGGCCGGCTCAGGCCGGCCGGGCCTCGGCCGCCCGCTGCTCGCGCAG
>CALMSE010000215.1 GCA_937872275.1 uncultured Leucobacter sp.
GGGCGGCATCGTCGGCGGGCGGGCCGGCCGGCACCGCGTTGACCGCCGCCTTCCCCGCCGAGGTGCTCGCGAGCGAGCGGTTCCGGGCCGAGCTGCGCGAGCTGTGGCGGGTGCTCGACGACTTCGATCTCTCGCCCGAGACCGCGCGGGCCATGTTCGAGGCGGCCGGGGGCCGCGGGGCGCAGCAGGCGCTGACGCGGGCTCCCGATGCCGAGTTGCTGGGCCGGTGGCTCGCGGTGCTCGATGTCATCGCCGAGGTGCAGGGCGAGCTGGCGGCGGAGCGTTCCGGGGAGTTCACCTCGAGCGGCCTGCTGCGGGCCGCGACCGCGGTGCTGGCGAGCAGCGTCGACTCCGATGCCGCGGTGCCCGCCCTCGTCATCGTCGACGACGCCCAGCAGATCGGCGAGGGGGAGCTCGCGCTCCTCGCAGCATGTGCCAGGCGCGGCAGCCGAGTGTGGGCGTTCGGCGACCCCGACCTGGCCGCCGGCGCCTTCCAGGGCGAGGCGACCGCGCTGCTCTCCCGCCTCGGCGACGAGCTGGCGCGCCGCGGGGCGCGGCCCGCCCCCGGTGCAGACCCCGAACAGCGCGTGACGCTCGAGACGGTGCACCGTCACGGAGGCGGGATCCGCAGCCTGGTGCGCGAACTCACGGGGCGCATCGGCGCCGCCGGCGCGGGCGGGCAGCGGGCGGCCGATGCCTCCGAGCGCGCCGGTTCCGTGCAGTTCGCCCGGGCGGGATCGCCTGCGGAGCAGATCGGCGCGCTCGCGCATCGGTTGCGGGCACGTCACCTCGGCCTCGACGGCGGCGAGCGGGTGCCCTGGAGCGAGATGGCCGTGATCTGCCGCAGCCGGGGCGAGGTCTCCCGGGCCGCCCGGCTGCTCGCCGAGCGGCAGATCCCCACCGGCGTCGCGGCCGGCGGCCTCGTGCTGCGCGAGCACCGCATCGTGCGCGAACTGGTCGTGCTGCTGCGGCACGCGCTCGGCCTCGTGCCGCTCGCGGCCCCTTCCGACGCCCCGGCCCTGCTCGAGGTGCTCGGCGGGCAGCTCGGCGGCCTCGACGCGGTCGCAGTGCGACGGCTGCGCGGGGCGCTGCTGCTGCAGGAGCGCCGGGATGCCCGCGAGCAGCAACGCCCCCCGGCACCGGTCGACGAGATACTGCTCGAGGGTTTTCGCTTTCCGGGCGATCGCCCGCTCATCGACAGCCCAGGCGGCCGCGCGCTGCGCAGGCTCGGACGCATCGCGGCGGCGGGGCAACGGACGCATGAGGCCGGAGGCACGGCCCGCGAGACGCTCTGGGCGATCTGGCAGGGAACCGGGCTCGCCGAGCAGTGGCAGGAGGAGGCGCTCGGGGCGCTCGGCGCGCGCTCCGACTCCGCGAACCGCGCGCTCGACGCCGTGCTGGGGCTCTTCTTCCGCCTGCAACGGCACGAGGAGCAGAGCAGTGAGCAGCCGGTCGCCGAGATGCTCGACGAGCTGCTCTCTACCGACGTGCCGGAGGACACGCTCGCGGCTCGCGGCGCCCGCGACGAGGTCACGGTGACGACCCCGCAGGCGGCGATCGGCCGCGAGTTCGGGCTCGTCTGCGTGCTCGGACCCCAGGACGGCGTGTGGCCGAACCTGCGCGCCCAGGGCTCACTGCTCGGCGTGGCCCCGCTGGAGCGGTGGCTGCTCGGCGGCGAGGCGATCCAGCCCGAGCGGCGCGACACCATGCACGACGAGCTGCGGCTCTTCGCGCTCGCCTGCTCGCGCGTGCGCGACGAGCTGCTGGTGCTCAGCATCTCCGATGAGAGCCGTCACCCCGGCCCGTTCTTCGGGCTGGGCCGTGAGCACGAGGTGGAGGCCGCGCTCCCCAGCTCCCGGCTGACGCTGCGGGGCGCCGTGGCCGAGATGCGGCGGCGGTTGACGGCGAATCCGGGCGATGCGGTCGCCCGTGACTCGCTCGCCGCGCTCGCCGTCGAGGGGGTTCCCGGCGCGCACCCCGACGAGTGGTACGGGGTGCTGCCGCCGAGCAGCACCGCGCCGCTCGTCGACCTCGGCGGCGACCCAGAAGTCGTCGTGCCCGTCAGCCCTTCGCAGCTCGAGCGAGCCGAGGAGTGCCCGCTCGACTGGGCGGTGCAGCACCTCGGCGGGGGAGAGGGAGGCCTCTCGGCGAGCCTCGGCACGCTCGTGCACCGGGCTTTCGAGACCGCCGAGAGTCCCGATGGGGGGCCTGTCGACCCTGAGGCGGTCTTCGCGGTGATCGCGGCCGAATGGGGCAAGCTGCGCTTCGAGGCGGAGTGGGAGAGCGAGCGCACGCGAGAGGCGGCCCGCACCATGGCCCAGGGGCTCGCCGACTACCTTGCGGCCTTCGAGGCCTCGGGCGGATCCCTCGTCGAGAAGGAGGCCGGCTTCGCGGTTCCCGTCGGCAGGGCGGTGCTGGGCGGTCTCGCGGATCGGGTCGAGCTGAGACCCCGGGCCGGGGGTGGCGTCGAGATATCGATCCTCGATCTGAAGACCGGCGGGAAGGCCCTGAGCGCCCCGGCGGCCCAGCAGCAGGCCCAGCTGCAGGCCTACCAGCTCGGGCTGCTGCTCGGCGCCTTCGAGGGCGCGCGCGTCGCGGCCGAGGGCGGCGGGACGGGAGGCGCCGCCGTGAACGGCGGCGCGCGCCTGCTCTACGTGCACCCCAGAGCCGCGAAGAACCGGAGCTACCTCGAGCTCCGGCAGGACCCGCTCGACGATGCAGCGCGGGAGTCGGCCATCGCGCGCGTCTCCGAGGCGGCACGGGTGATGTCGGCCGGCGAGTTCGTGGCCAGGGTCGAGCATCATTGCAGCGACGAGTTCGCACCGGGCGTGTGCGGCCTGCACATCATCCCGGCGGTGAGCCGCGCATGAGCGAGACCTCGCCCCGGGCCGGGCGGCCGGTGTTCTCGGCCGACCGCATCTCCGAACTCGTCGCCCCCTCGCCCGACCGCCTGCTCGCACCCACGCCCGAGCAGCGGCGGGTCATCGAGCACCCGCTCGAGGGCAGCGCCCTCGTCGTCGCCGGCGCGGGCAGCGGCAAGACCGAGACGATGGCCGGCCGCGTGGTCTGGCTCGTCGCCAACGGGCTCGTCGAGCCCGAGCGGGTGCTCGGGCTCACCTTCACCCGCAAGGCCGCGGGCGAACTGGGCGAGCGCATCGGGCGTCGGCTGGAGCAGTTCGCCGATCGGCTGCGCGACGCGATGGAGCGGGAGGCGCTGTCCCCGGACGAGGCCGCTCGTGCGGGCGGGCTGCTCGCCGAACTCGAAGACGGGCTGGCGCTTCCCGAGGCGAGCACCTACGACTCCTTCGCCGCGGGCATCGTGCAGGAGTTCGGCGTGCTCGCCGGCATCGCCCCCGGCCTCAGCCTCATCGACCAGTCGCTCGCCTGGCGCCTCGCGCGCGAGACCGTGCTCGCGTCCCGCGATCCCGAACTCGCCCGCTCCTCGCTCTCCACCTCGCAGCTCGTGCAGCACGTGCTCCGACTCGATCACGCCGTCGCCGACAACGGCACCGGCTTCGATCGCGTCGAGCGCATCGCCCGGGAGTTCGGCCGCAGCCTGACCCTGCCCTACGACGAGAAGGCGGCCGTGAGCGGGGCGACCGGCAAGGTCTACGCGCCCGTGCGCGATGCCGTGGCCGCGGTCGGCGAGACCGCGCTCATCGCACGGCTCGCGAGCGTCTACGCCGAGGAGAAGAGGAGGCGGGGGCTCGTCGAGTTCTCCGATCAGCTGCGCCTGGCGCTGCAGACGGTCGAAGCGGCGCCCGAGGCCGTCGCGGCGCTCCGTCGACGCAGCGCTGCGGTGCTGCTCGACGAGGTGCAGGACACCTCGGTCGGGCAGACCCGGCTGCTCTCGCGGATCTTCGCGGGCACGCCCGTCATGGCCGTGGGCGACCCCCACCAGAGCATCTACGGCTGGCGCGGCGCCTCGGCCGAGGGGATGCGATCCTTCCACCGAGATTTCCGGGGGCGAGGGGCGGCCGCGGATGCCGCCTCCGGGTCCGCGACGCTCAGCCTCTCGATCAGCTGGCGCAACCCGGCCGCGGTGCTCGATGCGGCGAACGCGCTGGCCGCGCCGCTGCGCGCTGACGCCGGAGTCGATGTGCCGCTGCTCGGTCCGCGCCAGGACGCACCCGAATCCCGTGTCGAATGGGCGTTCCCGGAGACCGTGCACGAGGAGCGGGTGGCGCTCGCGGAGTGGATGCGGACGGCCCGCGAGAGGCACCTCGACGAGACGGGGGAGCTCCCGACCGCCGCGGTGGTGCTGCGCAACCGCAGGGCGATGCCCGCGATCGCCGCTGCGCTCGACGAGGCCGGGGTGCCGAACCGCATCGTCGGCGTCGGCGGGCTCCTCGGCACCCCCGAGGTCACCGACCTCGTCTGCGCGCTGCGCTGCCTCTGGTACGCCGATGCCGGCAGCGAGCTGATCCGGCTGCTGGCCGGGCCGCGCTTCCGGGTCGGCGTGGCCGACCTCGCCGGCCTGCGCGACGCGGCGCGCTGGTTCGCGCAGCGCGATGTCGCCCATCGACGGCTCGGCGACGACGATCTCGCCGACGACGGGGTGCTGCCCGATCCCGACCGCCGCTTCACGATCCTCGACGCGCTCGACGAGATCGCCGGCATGCGCGGCCTCGACCACGCGGCGCTCCGCGGCATCGGTGAGGCGGGGCGGGTCCGGCTGCGCGAGGCGGGGCTCATGCTGCGGCAGCTGCGGGCATCGGTCGGCGAAGGGGTGCCCGAACTGATCCGCGCGGTCGAGCACGCCCTGCGCCTCGACATCGAGCTCGACGCGGCCGAGCACCGCGGGCACGGCGGCGCCTCGTCGGCGCGGGCGAACCTCGACCTCTTCGCGGAGCTGGTCGAGGGCTTCCTCGCAGTCGACGAGCAGGGCACCCTCGCCTCGGTGCTCGCCTGGCTCGAACGCGCGAGCCAGGACGACCAGGCGGCCGAGCACATCCCGCCCCCCGACCCCGGCGCCGTCCAGCTGATCACGATGCACGGCGCCAAGGGGCTGGAGTGGGACCTGGTCGCGATCCCGCGCATGGTCGAGGCCGAGTTCCCCGCCCCGGGCAAGGAAGGCGGCGGCTGGCTGCGCACCGGGCAGCTGCCCGACGAACTGCGGGGCGACGCGGCCGCGAGGCCGCGCCTCGACTGGCGGCTGGCCGCCACGCAGAAGGAGCTGCGCGACGACATCGCCGCCTACAAGGAGGAGCTGAAGGAGCGGCAGGCCGTGGAGGAGCGGCGTCTCGCCTACGTGGCGGTCACTCGCGCGGCCTCGCGCCTGCTCGTCACCGGCTCGTTCTGGGGCGGGCAGAAGACGCCGCGCGGCCCCTCGCCGTTCCTCCTCGAGCTGCAGGAGCGCGGGCTGATCACGGGCCTGCCGAGCGGCAGTGCGCACGAGACCGATCCGAGCCCCGGGGGCGAGAGCGTGCTCGTCTGGCCGCTGGAGCCGCTCGGCCGCCGCGCCGACGCCGTGCTGAGCGCCGCGGAGGCGGTGCGGCGCGAGATCGACGACGGGGCGGGGAGGGCGCGCGAGATCGACCCGACCGTTGCGCCGCTCCTGGCCGAGCGCCGAGACGCGCA
>CALMSE010000216.1 GCA_937872275.1 uncultured Leucobacter sp.
TCGCTGCTCGGCCGGCTCGGCCCGGGCGGCCTGCGCGCGACCGAGGCGGCGATCCTGCAGCTCACCGGCATCGCGAGGAAGCGGCACCCGGGCCTGCCGCTCATCATGTTCGGGCACTCCTGGGGCTCGCTCATGACGCAGCGGATCCTGAACCGCGAGCCGCGGGCCTTCGACGCCGTGGTGCTCTCGGGCACGGCGTTCCGCACGCCGCGCTTCATGGAGAGCGGCGACCTCAACGCTCGCTGGAAGCAGCCGCGCCCGGACGGCACCGAGCCGAACGGCTTCGAGTGGCTGAGCCGCGAGCCGGAGACCTCGGAGGCGTTCATCGCGGATCCGCTGTGCTTCGGGGCCGACATCCTGAAGCTCTTCGGGCTCGCCGACGGGCTGCGTCTCTTCGGCACGCCCGCCGCCGGGCTCGCGCCCGAGGTGCCGATCCTCATCGTCGCGGGGAGCGAGGATCCGCTCAGCCGAGGCGACGGCAGGCAGCGGCTCGCCGCCGCGTACCGGAAACGGGGCGTGCGCGAGGTGACGGTGCGCGAGCACCCCGAGGCGCGCCACGAGTTGCTCAACGAGACGAACCGCGACGAGGTCACCGCCGAGATCATCACCTGGATGCTGGAACGGGTCGGTGCGGGGTAGCTCGGAGGCGAACGCCCTGGCGCGGGGCGTACGCCCTGGCGCGGGGCGTACGCCCTCGACGCGCATGCAGATCATCCGGTGGTGGGAGTTCAGCCGGATGGATTTCGTGATTTCGACCGGCTGAACGCCGAGAACCGGCTGAAGTGCGGGCGGGCGTACGCTAGAGCGCATGGAGGCGCAGCGACACCACGGCGAGTACAAGGTTCCGGGCGGCAAGCTGGTGGTGGTCGACTTCGGGGTCGCGGACGGCGCCATCTCGGGCTTCAGCCTCTCGGGCGACTTCTTCCTCGAGCCCGACGACGTGCTCGGCAGCATCAACGACGCGGTGGACGGCCTGCCCGCCGACACGACCATCGAGTGGGTGGCCTCGGCCGTGCAGTCGGCGCTGCCGACGGGCGCGCAACTGCTCGGCATCACCCCCGAGGCCGTCGGCGTCGCCGTGCGCCGGGCGCTCACGGGCGCGGCCCAGTGGCGCGACTACGACTGGAGTATCGTGCGCAGCCGCGCGATCTCGCCCATGCAGAACGCGGCTCTCGACGAGGCGCTCACCGCCCAGGTCGGCCGGGGCGAGCGCGGCCCCACGCTGCGCATCTGGGAATGGGACCGCCCGGCGGTCATCATCGGCAGCTTCCAGTCGGTGCGCAACGAGGTCGACGAGGCAGAGCTCACGGCGCGAGGCGCGCAGCTCGTGCGGCGCATCTCGGGCGGCGGCGCCATGTTCATGGAGCCCGAGGCGTGCATCACCTACTCGCTCTACGCGCCCGGCGAACTCGTGCAGGGCATGGGCTTCGCCGACTCCTACGCCTTTCTCGACGAGTGGGTGCTCGAGGCGCTCAGGTCTCTCGGCATCGACGCGGTCTACAAGCCGCTCAACGACATCACGAGCCCGCTCGGCAAGATCGGCGGTGCCGCGCAGAAGCGGCTCTCCAGCGGAGCCGTGCTGCACCACGTCACCATGGCCTACGACATGGACGCCGAGGCCATGACGCAGGTGCTGCGCATCGGGCGCGAGAAGCTGAGCGACAAGGGCACCACGAGCGCGCAGAAGCGGGTGGACCCCCTGCGCAGCCAGACCGGCCTCCCGCGCGAGGCGATCATCGAGCGCATGCTCGAGGTGTTCGTGCAGCGGCACGGGGGCGAGCCGGTCGAACTCGATGAGGCCGCGTACCGCGAGGCCGAGCGGCTCGTCGACGAGAAGTTCTCGACCGAGGGGTGGATCCGGCGGGTGCCCTGATGCCTGGAAGGCGCCGCCGGGAGCGCGTCGGGCCGCCCCCCGGTCATGCCGGGACCGCTCCGGAAGCCCTCCGAACTAGAACCCTTCCGAACTAGTCCGAGGCGATGCCCCACAGGGCATCGGTGGCGGATCGCCCGAGCGCCAGCACCGCTCCCGTCTCGGCGACGACGACCTCGATGGAGTCGGAGTACGGCGCTCCCGGCCGGGTGTCGAGCAGGGTGCCGAAGCCGACGCCGTGCTCCTCGAGGTACTGCAGCAGCACCGGATCCGCGTCGGCGATGCGCTCCACACGCACGCGCGAGCCGAGGGGGATGTCGGTGAGCAGCACGGCGTCGGGCTGCGTCACCTCCCCGTCGACGCCCGGGATCGGGTCGCCGTGCGGATCGCGGGTGGGGAAGCCCAGGTGCTCGTCGATGCGATCGATCATGAAGTCGGAGACCGCGTGCTCGAGCGCCTCGGCCTCGTCGTGCACCTGGTCCCAGCGGTAGCCGAGCGTCATCACGAGGAACGATTCGATGAGCCGGTGGCGCCGCACCATCGCGACCGCGTAGGAGCGGCCCTCGGGGGTGAGGGCGATGGCGCCGTAGGGCGTGTGCTCGAGGAGGCCCTGGTCGGTCAGCCGCCGCACGGCCTCGGAGGCGGTCGACAGCCGCACCCCCGCGCGCTCGGCGAGGGTCGAGAGCGTCACGGCCTCGTCGGACCACTCCTGAAGGGTCCAGACCGCCTTGAGATAGTTCTGGCTGCTCGCCGAGAGATCCGAAACCGACACGGCCGCAAGCCTAGCAAGAACGGATTTCCGGCCCCCGGGGCCTGGCCGGCGACCTCACGCCGAGCGGCGCCTCGCCAGCAGCAGTCCCGCGAGCCCCAGGGCGAGAAGCGCGACCCCGGCGACCGCCGCGGCCGGGCTTCCGGCGCCCGTGTTCGCCAGCTGCTGCGGCGCTCCGGGGCCCGCTCCCTCGTCGACCGATCCGCCACCGCCGTTGCCGCCGCCGGTGCCGCCGCCGTCTGCTCCCTCGAACACGTTCGTCACGGCGACCGCCGCGCCCTCGACCGCGTAGGCCTCCGACACCGTCGCGATCAGGCAGAACGCGGTGTTGGTGCGCTCCGCGGTGAAGACCTGCTCCTGCGGCGCCCCGCAGGCGCCGCTCGCATCGACCAGGCCGAGGCCAGCCCGCAGGTTCACCTCGACCCCGCCGAACTCGAAGCTCGCGTCCTGTCCACCGGAGATGGCGACGCGATCGGCGCACGCGAACGCCGCATTGGGCACGCCCGGCCCCGTGTACTCGCAGTTCGCGGGGTTGGCGATCAGATCTTCCGTCTCATCGATGGCGATCGTGTAGACCGGGGTCACCGTTACGACGTCCCCGCTCACGGGGTCGGTGAAGGTGAGCGTGACGCTGAGCGTCGCGTTGTGGAAGCCGCGCTGGATCGTCTGGTTGAAGTGCGTCAGCCGGCCGAGCTCGTTGCTGCCGGTGACGAGTGCGAGCGGCGTCGCCGGAGCCGTGTAGCCCAGGCCGCTCTGCGAGGCGAGGGGGAGCGTGCATTCGCCGGTGAGGGGGTTGCGGCCCGCTCGCATCTCGCTGGTGCCCTGCCCGTTGATGCACTGGATGGCGAGCACGTTGCCGCCCGCCTCGGGGTTGCGCGTCGGCGAATCGAGGATGCCGGTCGACGCGGTGAGCTCGACCGCCGGGGCGACCACGGCGATCGTGCCCGCGGTGAGGCCGGTGAGCACGGCCCCGCCGCTGTCGACGGCGTACCCCGCTCGCGCCGCGGGAGCGATGTCGTAGAGGCACGGAGCACCGTCGGGCAGCTCGACGAAGAGCCCGGAGAAGACGGCGGTGCCCCCGGCGTCGGTGGTGACCTGGGACGCCGCGTCGATGACGCAGTTGGGGCTCGTCACCTCGTAGGCGAAACCGTCGAGCGTGCCGCCGCCCGTGACCGAGGCGGAGACGGTGATCGCCCCTCTCAGCTCGCTGCGATCCGCGGCGTTGGCCGTGGCGGCGCCGCTCAAGACGAGGAACAGGGCGCCGAGCGCTGCGATTGCGGCTGCGAACTTGGGGGGCATAGGAGGCTCCGTCTCGTGGACTTCGAAGACGCGATCGCGCCTTCGCCCCCTGCTGTCGGATGGAAGATACCACCCGCTCCCCTATTCAGATCCTATCATGACGAAGGATGGTGCATACCCTGCCCATAGCGCCGCCACACCGTCGGGGGAGAGAGCCGCTCTCCCGGCCGCTTATTCGCCCCCGTCGCCCCCGTCGACCGCGTCGACCCCGTCGACCGCGTCGCAATCCTCGGGATACCGCGCGCACCACGGGGTCGTGCCGCGCAGCCGGTAGCGGTTCTCGGCCACCCAGCGGTAGGCGCGATCCGCCGCCCACCGCAGCGGCGGCACCCGATAGAGCGGCGCGCAGGCCCGCACTCCCAGCGCGGCGTCGAAGGCGCGGGCGACCGCCGCGGCGCCGCGATGGCGGATCGGCGGAACCCCGGGCGATCGCTCCTCGAAGGCCCAGGCCGCGTTCCGGGCCTCCGCCTCCGTGAGACCGAAGCGTTCGAGCACCCCCGGGCGCTGGAAGGGGTGCAGGACGATCCGGCCGCGCCGGTCGAGCAGCAGCAGCCGGTACGCGGCGCGCGTGCAGAACCCGCACCGCCCGTCGAACACGAGATCGATCGGCGAGCGGCGGCCGGCGCGGGTCTGTGTCATGCCCCCATTCTGCCCCGGGGCGTTCTACGGCGCCCGCAGCAGCTGCGCCGTGCGGTACGGCACGAGCCGGCGCATGACGATGCCCGTCTCGGTACGGGTGATCCCCTCGATCGCGAGGATCGACCCCGCGACGCGGTAGAGGTCGTCCGCGTCGCGCGCCACGACCTCGATGATCAGGTCGGCGGCGCCGGCGATCCCGAGCACCTCGAGCACCTCGGGGATCGCGGCCAGGTGCTCGCCGACCTCCGCGAGATCGCGCTGCAGCACGGTCGCGTGCACGGAGGCGCGCAACGGGTAGCCGAGGAAGGCCGGATCGATCCGGTGCTCGAAACCGTGGATCGATCCCTCCTCCGCGTATCTCGCCAGGCGGGATCGCACCGTGTTGCGCGCCAGCCCCGTGCGGGTGGAGAGCATCAGCCCCGTGGCGTCGGGGTCGTCGATCAGCGCGCCGAGCAGCGCGCGATCGATGCGGTCGGCGATGGCGGCTCGAGTGCTCACGATGATCGCCCCTTTCCGTCTCTTCCGTGCAGATATGAGCAGAATGATCAGAATTTTATCGACTCTTGCGTTCAGTGTATCCGCATGTTTGCATGGGGCACCAGGAAGCGCACATGCGCGACCGGAGAGGAGCGATCGTGACCATGACGCTGGCGCCCATCACCGATACGGGCGGCATGACGACCGGCGACGCGGCGCGCGCCGACGCCGTGCTGCGGGAGATCGAGCGCAAGGTGCTCTGGCTCGGGGCGGCGATCGTGCACCACGCCAACCGGGTGCGGCCGAACCGCTCGGGCCTCAAGGTCGGCGGGCACCAGGCCTCGACCGCCTCCCTCGCCACGATCATGACCTTCCTCTGGTTCGAGCGCCTCACCGCGGCGGATCGCGTCTCGGTGAAACCGCACGCCTCCCCCGGCCTGCACGCCATCGAGTACCTCCTGCACCAGCTCGACGAGCGGTGGCTGACGACCCTGCGCGAGTTCGGCGGCCTGCAGAGCTACCCGAGCCGGCGCAAGGATCCGGTCCCCGCCGACTACTCCACCGGATCCGTCGGGCTCGGCCCGACCGCTCCGATCTGGGCGGCCATCGCCCGTCGCTACGTCGGCGGGCTGCACGGTGAGGCGGAGCTGGGCCGCCAGTACTGCCTGCTCGGAGACGCGGAGCTCGACGAGGGCGCCATCTGGGAGGCCGTGCTCGATCCCCAGGTGAAGGATCTCGGCGAGATCGTCTGGATCGTCGACCTCAACCGCCAGTCGCTCGACCGCGTGCTGCCCCACAACTCGGCTGGCCGCTTCGAGGGCCTGTTCGAGGCCGCGGGCTGGCAGGTGCTCGTCGCGAAGTACGGCGACGCGGCCGAGGAGCTCTTCCGCGAGCCCGGCGGCGAGGCGCTGCGCGCGCGCATCGACGACATGTCGAACCCCGAGTACCAGCGTCTGCTGCGCTGCCCCGTCCACGAGCTGCGCGAGCGGCTTCCGGGCGAGGGGCCCGAGGCGACGGCGCTCCGATCCTTCATCGCGCAGGTCGACGACGCTCGGCTCGACACCGCCTTCCGCAGCCTCGGCGGCCACGACTTCGGCGCGATCCGCCGCGCCTTCGACGCGATCGACGACAGCCGGCCGACCGTGATCCTCGCGTACACGCTGAAGGGCTACGGGCTGCCGACCGAGGGGCACCCCCAGAACCACTCCTCCCTGCTGAGCCTCGAGCAGTTCGACGAGCTCGCCGCGCAGCTGGACGAAGACCCCTCGCGGCCCTGGCGGCGCTTCGACCCCGCGTCGGCCGCCGGCCGGCTCTGCGCGCGCACCGCCGA
>CALMSE010000217.1 GCA_937872275.1 uncultured Leucobacter sp.
GAGGGCGCGGAGGGTTCGGCTGAGCCGCCCGGCGCCGAGCCGCCCGAGGCGCAGCCGAGCGTGTGGATCACCGACGACTGGGCCTGGCGCACCTTCGCGACGCAGGGGTGGGGCGACGCGCGGACCGGATCCTTCACCGCGCGGCTGCTCGTCGCGGAGCCCGTGCAGGACGGCTTCGACTGCCGTGTCTCGCTCTGCGCGGTGACGACCCGGGCAGATCACACCGCGCTCGGCGACCGGGTGCAGGACATGCAGCTGCCCGTGCGGTTCGCGCCCTGAGCGCGGCGGGCGCGGAGGGGGCGGCTACGCGACGAGCGGCGTGATGACGAGCGTCGCCACCGTGTAGATGGCGAGACCGGCGAGCGAGCCGACCACCGTGCCGTTGATGCGGATGAACTGCAGGTCCTTGCCGATCTGCAGCTCGATCTTCTCCGCCGCCTCCTGGGCGTCCCAGCGCTGCACCGTCTCGACGACCACGTTCGCGAGATCGTGGCGGTAGCTGCGCACGAGGTGCTCCACCACCTGCATGACCCAGACGTCGATCTTGAACTGCAGCGTGCTGTCATCGAGGATGCGCCGCCCGAAGTCGCGAAGCGCCGCCACCATGCGGATGCGCAGCTCGCCGGCGGGGTCCTCGAGCATCGCGACGAGCGCGGCGCGCGCCGTCGCCCAGGTGCTCGCGGCGAGCGCCCTGATGCGCGGGCTGTCGAAGACCTCGTGCTTGAACTCCTCGAGCTGCGCCTGCAGCTCGGGCTTCTCGCGGAGGTCGCGGGCGAGATCGGCGAGGAACTCGCGGGCCGTGACGCGGAAGGAGTGATCCGGATCCTCGCGCACGGCCCGTGCGAAGCGCACCGCCTCGGCGTGCAGCCGACCGTCGACGAAGCGCTGCGCGATGCTCGGCAGCCACGCGGGAAGTCGCGCCGACACGGCGCGGTCGAAGGCGTCGGGGTGGTGGATCAGCCATTCCTCGAGGCGCTCCGCCGCGAGGTCGATGAGCGGCTCCTGATGCTCGCCCGCCACGAAGGACTCGATGGCGCGACCGAGCAGGGGCCCCCATTCGGGGTTCACCACATGCCGCCGCACGAGCGCCTCGACGAGATCCTGCACGTCGTGGTCGTCGAGCACGGTGAGCGCGCCGAGGGCCGCAGCTGAGGCGAGCTCCGCGACGTGCTCGGCGCTGCCGGGCCGTTGCAGCCACTCGCCCGCGGCCCGTGCGCCGCTGATCGTGGCGAGCTTGTCGTGCACCACCTCGTCGGCGAGGAAGTTCTGCTCGATGAACGAGCCGAGCCCCTCGCCGATCTCGTCCTTCTTGCCTGAGATGAGATTGGTGTGCGGAATGCGGATCCCCAGCGGGTGCCGGAAGAGCGCGGTGACGGCGAACCAGTCGGCCAGCGCGCCGACCATGCCGCCCTCGGCGGCGGCGCGCACGAAGCCGAGCCACGGGTAGCGCTCCTGCAGGGCGAAGGAGACGACGAAGACCACCGCCATGACCCCGAGCAGCGCGAGCGCGATGGCCTGCATGCGGCGCAGCTGCGCGAGTCGCTCGAAGTCCTCGGGGGTGACCGCGCCGAGGGTGCGCCGCCGCGAGGGGCGGGAGGTCGGGGAGACGAGGCGGGAAGAGCCGGTGCTGCGGGCCATCCTTCGATTATCCCGCGTTCGGGGCGGCGCTTCGTGCATGGGATACTTTGCCCCATGCACTTGCTCGCGCGCTTCAGTCTCAGAAACCGTGCGCTGATCGCGCTCGTCACGATCGTCGCCTCGGTGTTCGGGCTGCTGGGCATGGGCTCCCTGAAGCAGGAGCTGATGCCGTCGGTGCAGTTCCCGGCGATCGCCGTGGTCGCGAGCTATCCGGGCGCCTCGCCCGAAGTCGTGAACAACGACGTCACCGGCCCCATCGAGACCGCGCTGCGCGGCGTCCCCGGTCTCGAGAGCACCACCGGCACCTCCTCGACGGGGGCCTCGATGGTCGTCGCGCAATTCACCTACGGCGTCGATCTGCCGGCGACCGAGCAGAAGGTGGAGCGGGCCATCTCGCGCATCTCGGGCATGCTGCCCGAGGGGATCGACCCGAGCGTGATGTCGGGGTCGATCGACGACTTCCCGATCATCCAGGTCTCGGCGACCCCGCCGCCGGGCGGCGATCCCGAGGAGACGGCCCGGCTGATCGAGCGCATCGCGCTGCCCGAGATCGCTGATCTCGACGGCGTGCGCGAGGCGCAGCTGTCGGGCGCCCGCGGCGACCGGGTGGTGATCGCGCTCGACCCCGAGCGCATGGCCGCCGAGTCGGTGAGCGCGCAGTCGATCCGCGACGCGCTGCAGCAGAGCGGCGTGCTCATGGCGGCGGGCAGCGTCACCGAGGGTGACCGCACGCTCGCGGTGCAGGCGGGATCCACCCTCGGCTCGGTCGACGAGATCGCCGCGCTGCCGGTCGCGCGCGACCCGCAGGCGATGCAGGCGGTGCAGGCGCTCGCGCAGTCGGGCGACCCGGCCTCCCTGGCGGCGCTCGCCGCGCTCTCCGCGACCGTGACCGTCGCCGACGTCGCCGCGGTCTCGCTCGAGGCCAACCCCGAGCAGAGCATCTCCCGCGTGAACGGGCGGCCGGCGCTCACGATCGCGGTCACGAAGCTCTCGGCGGCGAACACCGTCGACGTGTCGCACGCCGTGCGGGAGGCGCTGCCCGAGCTCGAGGCCTCGCTGCAGGGCGCCGAGCTCGAGGTCGTCTTCGACCAGGCCCCCTACGTCGAGCGCTCGGTCGAGACCCTCACCACCGAGGGCCTCCTGGGTCTCGTCTTCGCGATCCTCGTGATCCTCGTCTTCCTGCTCTCGGTGCGGGCGACGCTCGTCACCGCGATCTCCATCCCCGTCTCGGTGCTGCTCACCTTCGTCGGGCTGAACTTCGCCGAGTACACGCTCAACATGCTGACCCTCGGCGCGCTCACCATCTCGATCGGCCGCGTGGTCGACGACTCGATCGTGGTCATCGAGAACATCAAGCGGCACCTGGCCTCGCCCGGGCCCGCGGAGGATCGATCCGCCACCATCGTGCGGGCCGTGCGCGAGGTCGCGGGCGCGATCACGGCGTCGACGGTCACCACGGTCGCGGTGTTCCTGCCGATGGCCTTCGTCTCGGGGATGGTGGGAGAGCTCTTCCGGCCCTTCGCCTTCACGGTGACCATCGCCCTCGGCGCGTCGCTGCTCGTCGCGCTCACGATCGTGCCGGTGCTGGCCTACTGGTTCCTGCGCGGCGATCGCGCGGCGCGGCCCTCCGGGCGCGCTCGGAAGGCCGCGGCGGATCGTGCCCCGGGGCCCGAAGCGGCGCCGGCGGCCCCTGCGTCCGGGCCGGGGGAGGAGCGCGAGACGGCGCTGCAGCGCGGGTACCGCCCGATCCTCGACTGGACCCTCAAGCACCCCGCCATCACCCTGCTCGCCGCCGCGCTCGTCTTCGGCGGCACGCTCGCCGCGACCCCGCTCATGAAGACGAACTACATGGGCTCCGACGAGCAGAACTCGGTGGGTCTCACTCAGACCCTCGCGCCCGGCACGAGCCTCGAGGCGCAGCTGGCGCAGGCCGAGCGCGTCGAGGAGGCGCTCGCGGCGATCCCCGAGATCGAGACCGTGCAGGTGACCATCGGCAGCGCCGGCGGGTTCTCCGCGCTCTTCGGCGGCGGGGGCGACGGAACCGTGAGCTATTCCATCACGACCGTCGCGGACGCGAAGCAGGCCGAGGTGCAGCAGAGCATCCGAGACGCGGTCGACGGGCTCGACGGCGCGGGCGAGTTCTCGCTGGGGCAGTCGAGCGGCGGCGTCACGGCGTCCAGCGCCATCGAGGTGAACGTCTCGGGCCCCGACCAGGAGACCCTGGCGGAGGCGAGCGAGGCCGTCGTCGCCGCGTTGAAGGACCAGCCCGGTCTGATCCAGGTCGAGAGCGACCTCGCCGCCTCGCGCCCCTACCTCGCCATCGAGGTGGATCGCGCGGCCGCCTCGCGGGCGGGCCTCACGGAGGCCGCGGTGGCGATGCTCGTGGCGCAGCGCATGCAGCCCTCGCAGGCGGGTCAGATCGTGCTCGACGACACGGGCGTCGGCATCTACCTCTCGCAGGGCGATGCGCCCGCGGATCGCGAGGGGGTCGCCGCGCTCCCGATCCCGACGGCTCAGGGCGAGGTGCGGCTCGACTCGCTCGCCACGGTGGAGATGGCCGACGGCCCGGTCACCGTGAGCACCGAGAACGGATCGCGCATCGTCACCGTCTCGGCGCTGCCCGAGGGCGACGACCTCGGAACCGCCGGTCTGGCGGTGGGCGCGGCGCTCGAGTCGGTCGAGCTGCCGCCCGGGGCGACCGCGAACATCGGGGGCGTCATGTCGCAGCAGAGCGAGGCCTTCGAGCAGCTCGGCATCGCGCTGCTCGTGGCGATCCTCATCGTCTACGTCGTGATGGTGGCGACCTTCAAGAGCCTGCTGCAGCCGCTGCTGCTGCTCGTGTCGGTGCCCTTCGCGGCCACGGGCGCGCTGCTGCTGCTCATCGCGACGGGCATCCCCCTCGGCGTGGCCTCGCTCATCGGCGTGCTCATGCTCATCGGCATCGTCGTCACGAACGCGATCGTGCTCGTCGACCTGGTGAACCAGATGCGGGAGCGCGGCGAGCCGCTGAGGCACGCCGTGGCCCACGGCTCCTCTCTGCGCCTCAGGCCCATCATCATGACCGCGCTCGCGACGATCCTCGCGCTCACCCCGATGGGGATCGGCATCACCGGATCGGGCGGCTTCATCTCCCAGCCGCTCGCCGTCGTGGTGATCGGCGGCCTCCTCTCGTCGACCGTGCTGACCCTCATCGTGCTGCCGACCCTCTACTACGCGGTCGAGCGACGGCGCGAGGCCGCGCGCGAGCGGCGAGCGGCGCGGCGCGACGCG
>CALMSE010000218.1 GCA_937872275.1 uncultured Leucobacter sp.
CGTCCCGGCGCCGTCGCCGGGCGCTCGGCCGTGCCGCCCGCGGTCTCCGCCGCGCGCAGCGCGGCGATCCGGAACCGCTCGGAGAAGCTCGTCAGCAGTACCCGCTCGGCATGGGGCGCGACGATCCGGCCCATCGGCTCGGCCGCCTCGGCCGCCTTGACGTCGAGGTTGAAGCGGGCCCGCGGGAACGCCTCGAGCGCTTCCCCGAGGGTGAGGAGTCCGCCGCGATCCGCCATCAGCTCCGCGAGCTCCCCGCGCGTCGCCTCCGCCACCCGGCGCTCGTCGCCGAGCACGCGGGCGAGCTCGGCGTCGTGGAAGAGCACGACCTCGCCGTCGCGCGTGAGCCGGCAGTCGGATTCGAGGTGATCCGCTCCGGCCTCGGCCGCGGCCTGCATCGCCGCGCGGGAGTTCTCCACCACGCCCCGGGCGGCGGCCTCCGGTGTGACGAGGCCGCGGTGCGCGAGCACGCGCGGGCGGGGGGTGCCGCTCAGGTAGGGATGGGGCATCGGGTCGCCTCCTCACGAGTGCGCCGTTCGAGCCGAGTCGCGCCGAGCCCTCATGCGGACGGCGGATCGGCCCTGAGCGACATCCTAGCGACGCATCGAGCGACCGGTTAGGCATGTCTTGCCTTGCTTGCGGCTCCGCTCGATCCGAGTAGCTTAGAGGGTGTCGGACCGATTCCGTTTCGCGAACCGAAAGGCGGGGATCCCATGGTCACCAAGAACAAGTCAGTCGTCGTCTCCAAGCCGGACCTCGATCGCGCAGCAGGAGTCGAACGCTATCTCGCCCCGGTGGTGCACGACCTCGCCGCCCTGGCGGTGAACGGCAAGCAGGCTCACTGGCATGTGCGGGGCGCCAACTTCATCGGTGTGCACGAGTTCCTCGACGAGCTCGTCGAGCACGCGCAGGACGGCGCCGACGAGGTGGCCGAACGTATCGTGGCGCAGGGTCTGCCCGTCGACGCGAGGATCGGCACGGTCGCGGCCAAGAGCAGCCTGCCCGAGTTGAGCGCCGGCTTCCAGCAGTCGGAGAACACCATTCGCGAGGTCATCGCGAACCTGGATGCCGCGCTGGTCACCGTCTACGCCGCGATCGACGGCCTCGACGACATCGATCTTCCGAGCCAGGACATCGTGATCGCGCTGGCCCGGCAGCTCGACAAGGATCGCTGGTTCCTCAGCTCGCACCTGGCCGGCTGAGGGCCCGCCGGGTCACCGGCTCAGGCGAGCTGGTCGCGGTACTCGGCGGCGGAGGCCCAGATCTCCGAGAGCTCCGTCTCGATGCGGTTCCAGTGCTCGGCCACCTCGGGGGTGCTGCGCGCCCCGGACCAGAGGTGCACGTAGCGCCCGCTGAGGGGGTCGCCCCGCAGCCATTCGTCGAGCCAGCCCTCCACCGCGCGCATCAGCGCCGCGCCGCTCGCCTCTGCGGGGCGCCGCTCGACCCAGGTGATTCCGACACCGGGCGGCGTCTCGAGAAGCTGAGTCTGCATCGGAGAGTCCACCTCGATGAACACTCGGCCGTAGCTCTTGCGGGGCAGGGCCGCCAGCCAGTCGCGCAGCGCCGCGATGTCGCCCGCGTCGCCGGCCGCGAGCACGCACTCGAGATAGCTCGGGCAGATGAAGATGAAATCTCCCTGGCCGCTCTCAGCGGGGTACTCATCGAAGCTCACCTCATAAGCTTACGCGATCCTGAGCTTCATCTGACGAAATTTTTGTCCGACGGCTCAGCCGCCGCCCGAGATACGGCGGTGCATGCCCAGCGCGCCCTCGCGGGCGAAGCCGAGCGACTCGTAGACGCCCACGGCCGCGTCGCTCGCGAAGAGCCCGATGAAGAGCTCGGCCCCCGGGGCGGGGCGCAGCAACTCGACGAGCCGCCCGACGAGTGCCGACGCGATCCCCTCGCCGTCGTGCTCCGGGTGCACGATCACGTCTTGGACGTAGGCGTACTGCAGCCCGTCGCCGACGGCCCGCGCCATGCCGACCGTGCCCGCCTCGTCGTCCACGTAGACGACACCCGCGATCGAGGCGGCCAGCGAGGCGGCGCGCAGGTGGTCGTCGAAGTGCGACTGCCAACCCACGGCAGCGGCGAGCGCGGCGTGCTCCTCGGGCGTCGCCACCCGGTCGAGGATGCGACCGTTCACGGTATCCCCTGCTCTCCGCTCGGCCGGATCCGGCATCCGCGTCTCCTTCCCGTCGGCTCTTCGCAGCCTATTGAGCGCGGGAGGCGGCATTCAAGGGGGTTGCGCCGGGCCGCTCGAGCGCTCCGGCGGGCCCACGCCCGCTCAGACCCGCACCACGAGGCCGGGCTCGGCGGCGGCCAGGCGATCCGCGATCTCGCGGATGAGCGCCTGCAGGGCCGCACCCGCATGGCTCGGCGCCATGTCGGAGCGGCGGGCGATGCTGATCGTGCGGCTGAAATCGGCGCCCGCGAGGGGAGCGCCGCGCAGCGCGGGGCGATCCACCGCCACCATGGCGGGCACGACCGCGACGCCGATGCCGCGCTCGGCGAAGCGCAGGGCGGCATCCATCTCGGCGCCTGAGACGGCCACGAGCGGGCTCAGCCCCTCCGCACCGAAGGCGGCGTCCATCGCGACGCGCAGGTCGTAGTTCTCGGGGAAGGCGATCTGCGGCACCGCGGCGAGATCCGCGAGCTCCACCGCCTCGCCCGACGCGAACGGATCCGGCAGGTCTGCCGCCGAGACGACGACCAGGCGCTCGCTCAGGATCGGCTCGCGCTCGAGCACCGCGCGCGCCGCCCCCGACGAGACGCTCGTGACGATGAGGGCGAGGTCGAGCACCCCCTCGACGAGGGCTTCGAGCAGACTGCGGGATCCGCGCTCGAGTATCTCGACGTCGATGCCCGGATAGCGCTCCCGGAACTCGGCGAGCACCTCGGCGACGAGGCTCGTGCAGAGCGTCGGCGTGGCGCCGAGGCGGATGCGGCCCCGCCCGAGGCCCGCGAGCTCGGCCATCTCGCTGCGGGCCGCATCGGCGTCTGCCAGCATGCGGCGCGCGATAGGCAGCAGCCGCTCCCCCGCGACCGTGAGCGCGACGTTGCCGCGCACCCTGTGGAAGAGCTCGACGCCGAGCTCGGACTCGAGGCCCGCGATCTGGCGGCTCAGCGAGGGCTGGGCCAGATGGAGGCGCTCGGCGGCGCGGGTGAAATGGCCGGTGCGGGCGATCTCGGCGAAGCCGCGCAGCTGTTCGAGGTTCACGCTCGATAGCCTATCTGCATCTTGACGATCAGATCTATTCATTGGAGTAATCGTCGCGCGGTCCCTAGCGTGGTGCGCATGACCACTCACACCACCGCATCCCCCACCCGCACCGAACGCCTGCTCTCGACCTCCGTGCTCGTCATCGGCACGGGCGGCGCCGGCCTCCGCGCGTCCATCGAGCTCGCCGAGCGCGGCGTTCAGGTGCTCGCCGTCGGCAAGCGCCGCAAGCACGACGCCCACACGACGCTCGCGGCCGGCGGCATCAACGCCGCGCTCGGCACGATGGACCCCGACGACAGCTGGCAGCAGCACGCGGCCGACACGCTGCGCGAGTCGTACTTCCTCGCCGATCCCGCGATCGTCGAGATCGTGGCCCGGAACGCCGCGAGGGGCATCGAGGATCTCGAGCGCTGGGGCATGCCCTTCGCCCGCGAGGCGGACGGCAGGATCAGCCAGCGCTTCTTCGGCGCGCACAAGTACCGCCGCACCTGCTATGCGGGCGACTACACCGGGCTCGAGATCCAGCGCACGCTGCTGCGCCGCGCCCACGAGCTCGACGTGCCCATCGTCGACACGATCTACATCACCCGCCTGCTCGCCGCAGGCGACCGGATCTTCGGCGCCTACGGCTTCGACATCGTCGACGGCACCCCGGTCATCATCCACGCCGACGCCGTGATCCTCGCGGCCGGCGGCCACAACCGCATCTGGCGCAACACCTCCTCGCGACGCGACGAGAACACGGGCGACTCGTTCCGGCTGGCGGCGCTCGCGGGCGCGCGCATCCGGGACGCCGAGCTCGTGCAGTTCCACCCCTCGGGCATCCTCGAGCCGGCCGAGGCGGCGGGCACGCTCGTGTCGGAGGCGGCGCGCGGCGAAGGCGGGATCCTGCGCAACGCGCTCGGCGAGCGGTACATGGAGAAGTACGACCCCGAGCGCATGGAGCTGTCGACCCGCGACCGCGTCGCGCTCGCGAGCTACACCGAGATCATCGAGGGCCGCGGCACCACGAACGGCGGCGTCTTCCTCGACGTGTCGCACCTGCCGCGCGAGACGATCCTCGAGAAGCTGCCCCGCGTCTACCGCACGCTGATCGACCTGCAGATGCTCGACATCACCGAGGAGCCCATCGAGATCGCGCCGACCGCGCACTACTCGATGGGCGGCGTCTGGGTGCGACCCGATGATCACAGCACCGGCGTCGACGGCCTCTACGCCATCGGCGAGGCGTCGTCGGGACTGCACGGGGCGAACCGTCTCGGCGGCAACTCGCTCATCGAGCTGCTGGTCTACGGCCGGATCACCGGCGCCGACGCCGCCGAGTACGTGTCGGGCCTCACCGAGGTGCGGCGCTCGCCCGAGGCCGTGGCCGAGGCGCGGGCCGAGATGCAGGGGCTGCTGGGCGGCGAGGCGGCGGATCGGAGCGCCGAGAGCCCGCGGCTGCTGCAGCGCGCCCTGCGCGATCTGATGACCGACCACGCGGGCGTGGTGCGCAGCGAAGAGGGACTGCGCGAGGGCCTCGCAAAGCTCGATGCGCTGCAGGATCGCGTGGACCGGCTGACCGCTCATCCCGACATCGCGGGCTTCGACGACCTCGCCCACGCCTTCGACCTCTACGGATCGATGCTCGCGGCCCGCGCGACCCTCGAGTGCGCGCTCGAGCGTCGCGAGACGCGCGGCTGCCACAACCGCTCCGACTTCCCCTCCCAGGACGATGCGCTGCGCGGCAGCTTCACCTGGGCGCCGGGCGCGGGCGTGACGTTCGAGCCCGTGGCCGAGGCGCCGGACTCGTTCCGCGATCTCGCCTTCGAGCAGGCCGACGAGTCGGTCGCCGGCAAGCTCGTCGAGTAACCGCGCCCCTCGGTATCCTTCAGCGCATTCCGGGCACGCCGGGGTGCCGTCGGGTGCATAATGAGGCGCGTGACGAGGATCGATGCGGCGGGCGCCGCGCCGGTTGGCGGCGCCTCCGCAGGCGCCGCACCGTACTGGGCGAGCACCGGCGAGGAGCTGGCCGCGGGGCTGGGCTCCTCCCCCGGCGGACTGAGTACTGCCGAGGCCGCGGCGCGGCTCCCCGAGACCCTCGCCCGGGCGATCCCGACCGGGCGAGGCCGCGGGGCCTGGCGGCTGCTCGCGAAGCAGTTCACCAGCCCGATCATCCTGATCCTCGTGGCCGCGACGGTGCTTTCGGGGGTGCTCGGCGACTGGCTCGACGCGAGCATCATCCTCGTCATCGTGGCGCTTTCCGGCCTGCTGGACTTCGTGCAGGAGCGCGGCGCGGCCGGCGCGATGGCCAGGCTGCTCGGTCAGGTCGCGCTCACCGCGACCGTGCTCCGCGGCGGTGCCCGCATCGAGGTGCCCTTCGAAGAGGTGGTGCGAGGCGACGTCATCGCCGTCTCGGGGGGCGACATCGTGCCCGCCGACGCGGCGGTGCTGACGGCCTCGATGCTGCAGCTCGACCAGTCGAGCCTCACCGGCGAGACCTTTCCCGCAGTGAAGGGCGCCGAGGCGAGCGCGGCCGATGCACCGCTCGGCGGGCGCGGCAACGTGCTCTACCGGGGCACGCACGTCGCGAGCGGATCGGGCACCGCGGTGGTCGTGGCGACCGGCCGCGACACCGAGTTCGGGCGCATCGCGCAGTCGCTGCAGGAGCGGCAGCGCCCCACCGGCTTCGAGCGCGGCATGACCCGCTTCGGTCTGCTGCTCACCCGTGTGATGGTGGTGCTGGTCGTGCTGATCTTCGCCGCGAACCTCATCCTGCAGCGGCCGCTGGTCGACTCGGCACTGTTCTCGCTGTCGCTCGCGGTCGGGCTCACCCCGCAGCTGCTGCCCGCGATCGTGGGGATCAGCCTCGCGCGCGGGGCCCGGGCCATCGCGAAGCACCGGGTGATCGTGAAGCGGTTGAACGCGATCGAGGACTTCGGCGCGATGAGCGTGCTCTGCACCGACAAGACGGGCACGATGACCGAGGGCAGCATCCGGCTGGACGCGGCGCTCGGGGTCGACGGCGGCGCGGATCCCGGCCTGCTCCGCATCGCCGCGCTGAACGCGGGGCTGCAGCAGGGGCTCTCGAACTCGATGGACGCGGCGATCCTCGACGCGGCCCGCGCCGCGGGGGTCGCGCCGGGTGCGGGCGACGCCGCCCTCGGCGAGCTGCCCTACGACTTCGAGCGGAAGCGGCTCTCGGTGCTGGTGCGGGGAGAGGGCGCCGCGGCGGCGCTGCTCGTCACGAAGGGCGCGGTGCCGTCGGTGCTCGCGGTGTGCTCGCGGGTGCGCCGACCCGACGGCGGCGAAGCGACGATGGACGAGGCGCGCGCGGAGGTCGAGGCGACGGTCGAGCGGCTCGGCGGCGAGGGGATGCGGGTGCTCGCCGTCGCGACGAAGACCCTGCCTGGCTTCGCAGCCGGGGTGCCTCCCACCGCGGCGGACGAGAGCGACCTCACCCTCGTCGGCCTGCTGGCCTTCGCCGATCCGGTGAAGCCCGATGCCGCGGCCACGATCGCAGCCTTCGCCGAGGCGGGGGTGGGCGTGCGCATGATCACGGGCGACGCCCGGCCCGTCGCCCAGCACATCGCGGGCGGGCTGGGGCTCGATCCGGCGACGATCCTCACCGGTGGCCAGCTCGACGCGCTCGACGATGCGGCGCTCGCGAGCGCGGTCGCCGGGGCCGAGGTGTTCTGCGAGACGAGCCCGCGGCACAAGGAGCGCATCATCCGCGCGCTGAGCGCCTCGGGGGTGACCGTCGGGTACCTGGGCGACGGCATCAATGACGCGCCGGCGCTGCACGCCGCCGACATCGGCATCTCCGTTCGGGGCGCTGCCGATGTCGCCGCGGAGTCCGCCGAGATCGTGATGCTCGAGAACGAGCTGCAGTCGCTGCTCGACGGGATGCGGCAGGGGCGCAGCACCTTCGCCAACACGATGAAGTACATCTTCATGACGACGAGCGCGAACTTCGGCAACATGATCTCGATGGCGATCGCGGCCATCGTGCTGCCGTTCCTGCCGCTGCTCGCGGGGCAGATCCTCATGATCAACCTGCTCACCGACCTGCCGGCGACCGCGATCGCGACCGACCGGGTCGACGCGGGCCGGCTCGCGAGGCCGCAGCGCTGGAACATGAGGCTGATCCGCAACTACATGATCGTGTTCGGCCTCGTCAGCTCGGCTTTCGACCTGATCACCTTCGCGGTGCTGCGGCTCGGGTTCGCTGCGGGCGAGGCGGAGTTCCAGAGCGCGTGGTTCCTCGGGTCCGTGCTGACGGAGGTGCTCGTGCTGTTCGTGCTGCGCACGCGCGGGCCGTTCTGGCGCAGCAGGCCGAGCGGGGTGCTCGTGTGGCTGAGCGCGCTGGTGGTGGTGCTCGCCTTCGCGATCGTGCTGACGCCTGCGGGAGATCTGCTGCGGCTGTCGCAGCCGCCGTTGCGGCTCGTGCTGCTCGTCGTCGGAATCTCGATCGCCTACTGCGCCGCGACCGAACTGATGAAGCTGGTGTTCTGGCGGGTGCCCGGGCACGCCCGCCCGGCACCGCAGGAGGCGTCGCGCTCTGCGGTCAGACGCTGAGCGGCGCGAAGACGGCGGCCTCGCCGCGTCGGAACACGCCGATGGCGCCCGCTGGCACCTCGACCCAGGTGTGCTCGCTCCAGTGCAGTTCGAGCGACTCGGAGACCACGAGCTGCGCATCGTCGGGCAGGATGTCGGCCGCGCCGTCGGACGTGCGCAGCACCGTCGGGCCGGCGGCGTGGTACAGCGTCGGCGCCCGGGTGGCCTCGGCGTCGGGGCTGATCCAGCGCAGCGCGATCAGCCGCGAGCCGTCGGACGCGCAGATGGTGGCGCGGAACGGCTCGGAGATTCCGTGCTCACGCCGCGCGTGCTCGACCCGGCCCACCATGCGGGTGAGCGCCGCAACGGGATCCTTCGCCAGCCCGTAACCGAGCGCCAGGTGAAAGCACACCTCGGAGTCCGCGTTGCCGAGGATCGAGGGGTAGAGCGACGGCTCGACGTCGAAGGTCAGCTCGCGCTTCAGCGCGGCGAACGCCGGCACCTCGCCGTTGTGCTGGAACATCCAGCCGCCGTGCACGAAGGGGTGGCAGTTCTGCTCGGCGATCGTGCCCCCGGGCGCCGCGCGAACGTGGGCGAGGAAGCAGCCCGACTCGATCTGGGCGGCGAGGTGCCGCAGGTTGCGGCTGTTCCACGCCGGGTCGATCTGGCGGTACTGCCCGAGGGAGCCCGCGCGCCCCGCCCAGGCGACGCCGAAGCCGTCGCCGTTGGTCGGGAAGGCACCGTCGCGGAACTGGGCGGCGAGGGGGTTGCCCGGCATGAAGAGGTCTCTGGCCAGCAGGCTCTGGTCGATGAGCGAGTGATCCGGGCGCACGAGCACGTCTTCGAGCGGGATCGGCGAGCCGAGATATGCGAGCCAGCGGCACATGATCCCGCCTTTCGGGTCGGCGGCTCAGGGTTGCTTCGAAGCTACCGCGAAACCGCGCGATCCGCACGGGTCAGGCGCGCCGTGCGGGCCGGGTCCGGCTCGTTCAGAGCGCCAGGCCGATCGCGAGGGCGATGACGGCGAGGGCCGGCAGCACGCCCTGGGTGAGCGCGGCTCTGGCCTTCCCCGGGCTCGAGAGCAGTAGCACGAGGGCCGCCGCGACCATCGAGCCCGTGCCGACGAACACGAGCGTCGCCGCTGCAACAGTGTGCCCGAGCAACCAGAGCACGATCCCGAGCACCACCGCGATCGCGAGGAAGAGGTTGTAGAAGCCCTGGTTGAAGGCGAGCAGCTTCGTCGTCTGCGCCTCTTCCTCGG
>CALMSE010000219.1 GCA_937872275.1 uncultured Leucobacter sp.
CGCCCCCGGGTGCGCGCGACAGCCGCCCGTGCTCCCAGCGCACCTCTCGAGGCCGCAGTTCGCCGACGCACCAGCCCCGCGCCCGCGCGGCGATGCCGGCCCGGCAGAGCTCCTCGAGCAGCCAGGCGAGTTCCGCCCCGCTGCGCGCCGTCGTCGCGTCCATGTGCCCAGTCTCCCCGAGCGGGCCGCTTCGAGACGTCGAGATCCGGAATCTGTGGACGAACCGGCGAACTCCCGGCGAACAGCACCCTGTGCACGGCGATAAGCTAGAAGTCATGGCGAAGGACACGCAGACCAGCAAGGCGCCCGGACGCATCAAGCAGATGATCCAGGTCTACAACACCACGAAGGTGCACGACCGGGCGCTGACACCGCTGCTCCTCCTGCTGTTCCTCGTTCCCATCGCGATCGCCGTGCTGCTCGCCTGGCTGCTCGACGGCGGCATCATCGGGTGGTTCCTGTGGCCCGTCACCGGCATCCTCGTCGGCCTGCTGCTCGCCATGATCCTGCTCGGACGCCGCGCGGAGGCCGTCGCCTACAAGCAGATCGAGGGCAAGCCCGGCGCGGTCGGCGCGGTCATCAACGGCGCGCTGCGGCGTTCGTGGCGCGGCTCCGAGGTGCCCGTCGCGATCACGAAGCAGCAGGACGCGATCTACCGCGTCGTCGGACGCGGCGGGGTCGTGCTCATCGCCGAGGGCTCATCGCAGCGCACGAAGCCCCTGCTCGCGAAGGAGCTCACCCAGCTCAAGCGCACGCTTCCGAACGTCAAGCTCACGCAGCTCTACGTCGGGCCCGACGAGGGCGGCATCCCCGTCGCGAAGCTCTCCCGCACCCTGCTGAAGCTGAAGCCCTCGCTCACGAAGGCCGAGGTCACCGCGGTCCACAACCGCATCTCCTCGTTGCAGGGCACGCCGATCGGCATCCCGAAGGGCATCGACCCGGCGAAGGTCCGGGCCGGCCGGCCGCGCTGAGCGCGAACCGCCGGGCCGATCCGCTAGGAGCGGATCAGCACCGTGCCCGCGACCTTGTCGTGGAAGCCGCGCTGATCCGAGTCCCACACGAGCACGGGGATCACGAGCGCCAGCAGCACGGTCCGCACGACCGGCCGCCAGAGTCCGACCCAGCCTCCCTCGATCGGAACGACCCGCATGCCGGTGATGCGATGGCCGACCGATCCGCCGATCGTGGGGATGAAGACGATCTGCATGACCACGAAGATCAAGTAGGTCGCCCAGCTGTAGACGCCCGAGTTGTAGGGCGCGAAGAGCAGGCCGATGAGCATCGCGATGCCCCAGTCGATGAAGATCGCCAGGAAGCGCCGCCCGATCCGCCCCACGGAGCCCCGGCCCTCCTCGGGCAGACCCAGCCGCTCTCCCGGCCACTTGCTGGGTTCGAGGTCTCCGAATCGCTGAGGCCGGTTCGCTGCGGGCATGCCCCAAGTCTAGGACGGCACCTGTAACACATCTGAAACATCGGACTCACGGAGCCGAAATCGGCGTGTCGTAGTGTGGTTACGTATCCAGGCGGGACCGCCATCACCATCGAGGAGCGATATGTTCACCACACCCCAGGAAGTGCTCGACTACATCGCGGAGACGGACGTCAAGTTCGTCGACATCCGCTTCACCGACCTTCCGGGAGTGCAGCAGCACTTCAACATCCCCGCCGCGACGGTGGATCTCGACTTCTTCGAGGTCGGCCAGATGTTCGACGGCTCCTCGATCCGCGGCTTCGCCGGCATCGCCGAGAGCGACATGCAGCTCATCCCCGACGTCACGACCGCCTACATCGACCAGTTCCGCGCCGAGCGCACGCTGGTGCTCGTGTTCGACATCTACAACCCGCGCACCGGCGAGATCTACTCGAAGGATCCGCGCCAGGTCGCCAAGAAGGCCGAGCGCTACCTCGCCTCGACCGGCATCGCCGACACCGCGTTCTTCGCGCCGGAGGCCGAGTTCTACATCCTCGACTCGGTGCGCTACGAGACGACCCCCCAGCGCACCTTCTACGAGATCGACTCGGAGGAGGCGCACTGGAACTCGGCTCGCAAGGTCGAGGGGGGCAACCTCGGCAACACGACGCGCGCGAAGGGCGGCTACTTCCCCGTCTCGCCGGTCGACAAGCAGGCGGATCTGCGCGACGACATCTCGCTGCGCCTCATCGAGGCGGGCCTGCACCTCGAGCGCTCGCACCACGAGGTCGGCGCGCCGGGCCAGGCCGAGATCAACTACCGCTTCAACACGATGGTGAACGCGGCCGACGACGTGCTGAAGTTCAAGTACGTCGTGAAGAACACGGCCGAGCTGTGGGGCAAGACCGCGACCTTCATGCCGAAGCCGGTCTTCGGCGACAACGGCTCGGGCATGCACACCCACATGTCGCTGTGGAAGGACGGCTCGCCGCTGTTCTACGACGAGAACGGCTACGCGGGGCTGAGCGACATCGCCCGCTGGTACATCGGGGGCATCCTGAAGCACGCACCCGCGGTGCTCGCCTTCACGAACCCGACGATCAACAGCTACCGGCGCCTCGTGAAGGGCTACGAGGCCCCGGTCAACCTCGCCTACTCGGCGGGCAACCGCTCGGCCGCGGTCCGCATCCCGCTCACCGGTTCGAACCCGAAGGCCAAGCGCATCGAGTTCCGCGCCCCCGACGCCTCGGGCAACCCCTACCTCGCCTTCGCCGCGCAGCTGATGGCCGGCCTCGACGGCATCCGCAACCGCACCGAGCCGATGGAGCCCATCGACAAGGATCTCTACGAGCTCCCGCCCGAGGAGGCGAAGAACATCCCGCAGGTGCCGGGCTCGCTGGAGGAGGCGCTCGAGGCGCTCGAGGCGGATCACCAGTTCCTGCTCGAGGGCGGGGTCTTCACGGAGGAGCTGATCCAGACCTGGATCGACCTCAAGCGCGAGACCGAGATCGCCCCGATGGCGCTGCGCCCGCATCCGTACGAGTTCGAGCTGTACTACGGCGTGTAGC
>CALMSE010000220.1 GCA_937872275.1 uncultured Leucobacter sp.
CCGAGCACCCGGCCGCCGGTCGCGATCCATTCGCCCGCCTCGCCCCGCGCCGTCGCCGCATGCACGAGGTGCACGCCCGGCACCGCGGCCGCCGCATCCAGGCCCGTGAGCTCGCGCCCGGTCGCGACCTCTCCGGGGTAGCCCTCGCTCGCGACGACGACGACGACCGCGGCCTCGTCGCGGAACTCCGGGGCGGGATGCGCGGCGAGCGTGCCGGACGCCGCCGCCAGCAGGTAGGTGCTGAGCGGGGAGGCGAGCCGCGGCAGCACGACCTGCGTCTCGGGGTCGCCGAAGCGGGCGTTGAACTCGATCACGCGAACGCCCTTCGCGGTCACGATGAGGCCGCAGTAGAGCAGGCCGATGAAGGGGGTGCCCTCCGCGGCGAGCTGCCGCACCGTGGGCAGCGCCACGGTCTCGGTGATCTCGTCGACGAATGCGTCGACGCCCCCGGGCAGCCAGGGCAGCGGCGAGTAGGCGCCCATGCCGCCGGTGTTCGGGCCCCGGTCGCCGTCGAAGATGCGCTTGTAGTCCTGCGCGGGGCTCAGCGGGCGCACGTCGTGGCCGTCGGCGAAGAAGAAGAGCGAGACCTCCTGGCCGTCGAGGAACTCCTCGATCAGCACCTCGCCGTGCGGGGCCCAGGTGGCGACGTGGTCGAGCGCCGCGGCCCGGTCCTCGGTGACGAGCACGCCCTTGCCCGCGGCGAGGCCGTCGGCCTTCACCACGTAGGGGGCGCCGAACTCGTCGAGCACGGGCCCGGCCTCCTCGGGGGTCGAGACGCGCACGGCCCGCCCGGTGGGCACGCCGGCCTCGGCCATGATCCGCTTCGCGAAGGCCTTCGAGCCCTCGAGCTGCGCCGCGGCCTTGCCCGGCCCGAAGACCGGCACCCCGCGCTCGCGCAGCGGATCGGCGACGCCCGCGACGAGCGGGGCCTCGGGGCCGATGACCACGAGATCGAAGCCGCGCTCCTGCACGAGGTTCGCGACGGTCGTCGGATCGTTCGCGTCGAGAGCGAGGGTCTCCACCCCCTCGGCCGCGATGCCCGCGTTCCCGGGAGCGCAGACGATCTCGTGATCGGCCTCCTCTGCGAGCAGCGCTTTGACGATGGCGTGTTCACGGGCGCCCGGCCCCAGGACGAGGATCTTCACGGCCTCAAGCCTACTGGGCGCCTTGCGGGCGGCGAAGCTGCTGCGCGCCCCGCCGGCGTCGCACGCCGGGAAGGACGGACCGACCCCCGAGTGAGGGCGATTTGATTCGACATTTTGCTCTTCAAACTGCGATTAACTCGATCATTTGTCTCGTAAATGACTCTCTGATGAGACAAAGCCGGTTCTGCTCTCATATGCTTTCGACACGTCGCCACGCAGTGGTGTCGACGTCGGCGAACAGCGGATTCGAGGAAGAATGGTCAAGCAGCGCGAATGCATCGAGCGGTTGCCCGCCTACGTGCAGGGCAAGTCGATCGCCGGGGCGGTCAAACTGTCGTCGAACGAGAACCCCTACCCCCCTCTCGAGTCGGTCGCCGGGATCGTGAGGGATCAGGTCGCGACGATGCAGCTGTACCCCGACATGAGCGCCCGGGCGCTGCGCGAGGCCGTCGCCGGGCGCTGCGGGGTTCGGGTCGAGGAGATCGCGGTCGGCGCGGGCTCGGTCGAGGTCGCGTCCCAGCTCATCTCGGCCTCCGCGGGCGACGGCGACGAGGTGATCTTCGCCTGGCGCTCGTTCGAGGCCTATCCCATCCTGGTGCGGATCGCGGGAGCCGTTCCCGTCGCGGTGCCCCTCACCGCCGACGATCGGCACGACCTGCCCGCCATGGCAGCCGCCGTCACCGAGCGCACCCGGCTGATCCTCGTCTGCAACCCGAACAACCCGACGGGTGCCGGCGTCACCGCCGCCGAGCTCGACGAGTTCATGGGCTCCGTGCCGGAGGACGTGCTCGTCGTCGTCGACGAGGCCTACGTGCACTTCAACGACGACCCCGAATCGGCCGACGGGCTCGACTTCTTCCGCCGCTACGACAACGTCGCAGTGCTCCACACCTTCTCGAAGGCGTACGGCCTCGCCGGCCTGCGCATCGGCTACGCCGTCGCGCGCGAGCAGGTGGCCGAGAACCTGCGCCGGGTCGCCCTCCCCTTCGGCGTCACCGCCCTCGCGCAGCACGCGGCCATCGCCTCGCTCGCCGCCGAGGAGGAGCTGAACGAGCGGGTGCGCATCCTCGTCGACGAGCGCGCCCGGGTGCTCGCGGAGCTGCGCGCCGCGGGTTGGAACGTGCAGGACTCGCTGGGCAACTTCGTCTGGCTCCGCACCGGTGAGCGCACGCCAGATATCGACGCCGCGCTTCGCGCGCGGCTGATCGTCGCCCGCGCATACGGGATCGACGGCATCAGAGTCACGATCGGATCCCCCGCGATGAACGACGACTTCCTCGCGGTGATCCGCTCCATCGACCCCGTATGAGCCTCGCGGAGCATCGCCCGAAGACCATCGAATCCACCCAAGGAAGGACCATCACCATGAAACACAAGCTTCTGGCAGGCCTGGCGCTCGCCGCCGTGGGCGCGCTCGCTCTCACCGGCTGCAGCGGCGGCACCGACGGCGGGACCGGCGACGCCGGCGGCACCGACGGCGCGACCTCGTACAGCATCGGCATCAACCAGCTCGCGCCGCATCCCGCTCTCGACGCGGCGACCGAGGGATTCCAGGCCGCCTTCGAAGACGCGGGCATCGACGTCGACTTCGACGTGCAGAACGCCAACGGCGAGCAGGCGACCGCGCTCACCATCGCGCAGGGCTTCGCCTCGTCCGGCGTCGACCTCGTGCTCGCGGTCGCGACCCCCGCGGCGCAGGCGACTGCGCAGGCCGTCACCGACAAGCCCGTGCTGTTCACCGCCGTCACCGACGCGGTCGCGGCCGAACTCGTCGACTCGAACGAGGCGCCGGGCGGCAACGTCACCGGCACGAGCGACATGGCGCCCATCGACGAGCAGCTGAAGCTGCTGAAGGAGCTCGTCCCCGACGCCGAGAAGGTCGGCATCGTCTACGCCTCCGGCGAGGTCAACTCGCAGGTGCAGGTCGACGCCGTCGAGGAGGCTGCGCCCGGCCTCGGCCTCGAGATCGTGACCAAGACCGTCACCACCGCCAACGACATCCAGGCCGCGGCCGAGGCGCTCGGCGACGTCGACGCGATCTACGTGCCGACCGACAACATGGTCGTCAACGGGATCTCCTCGCTCATCCAGGTCGCCGAGACCAAGCAGATCCCCGTGATCGGCGCCGAGTCGGGCACGGTCGAGGGCGGCGCCGTGGCGACGCTCGGCATCGACTACTTCGAGCTCGGCTACCAGACCGGCGAGATGGCGATCAAGATCCTCACGGGCGGCGCCGATCCCGCGACCATGCCGGTCGAGGTGTCGAAGGAGTTCACCTACGTCGTGAACCCGGCCGCCGCCGAGCGCATGGGCGTCACGATCCCCGCGGAGATCCTCGACAAGGCGGAGGTCGTCGAGTAACCCTCGGCGATCCGCCCCAGGCAAAGGAACCCACATGATCGGCGCACTCGAGCTCGGACTCATCTACGGGGTGATGGCACTCGGGGTCTATCTGACCTTCCGCGTGCTGAACTTCCCCGACCTCACCGTCGACGGAAGCTTCACGACCGGGGCGGCGACCGCCGCCGCGCTGATCGG
>CALMSE010000221.1 GCA_937872275.1 uncultured Leucobacter sp.
ACGAGCCCGGCCTACCCGCAACTAGTGCCCTCTTGCGCGGGAGGGAGCGGTGCGCGGGAGGGAGCGGTGCGCGGGAGGGAGCGGTCGTGGGCGGGGCGGCGAAGAGCACCGCGACGCGAGCCGGTCGCCGTGCACAGGGCCGAATGAGCTGTGAACTCGATGAGTTCGCCGAAGAACTGGGGATACCCCGATTTCGGCTGCCGCGAAGAGGCATGCTGAGGCGATGTCGAACCGCGCACCGCTGCCCGAGCATCTCGGCGAAGCGTTCACCTGGGCCCGCGCCCGGGAATCCGGGGTTTCGCCGAGTCGCCTGCGGGCCGGCGATCTCGAACATCCCTTCAGGGGCGTCCGCATGCGGGCGGTGGAGCCGGGAAGCGAGGATGCCCCGACCGGGGCCTCGAATCAGTACGGGCTGCAGCGCGACCAGGAGCTCGCCCTGATCGTGGCCCTGGGCCGAGGGCTCCTCCCCAGTCAGTTCCTCAGCCATCGGAGCGCCGCCCTGCTCTGGGGCGCTCCGATGCCCTGGACGAAGACGCCGCGACTGCACGCGGCAGCGGTGCGACCGGCGACCAGACCTCGCATCGGCGGTGTGACCGGCCACTCGATCGGCGCCGAGCGATGCGAGGTGCGGTGGCACGAGGGCATCCCGGTCGCGGATCCGGCCGCCACCTGGGCGATGCTCGCCGAGCTGCCGCTCGTGCGCCTCGTGGCGGTCGGCGATTTCTTCGCGCGCAGGTACCGGCAGGGCTGGGGCCGGCCGAATCCGGGGAGACCGCCGCTCGCGCCGCTCGAAGACCTTCAGCGCGCGGTCTCGCTCGGCAGATGGAGGGGGCAGCGGAACCTGGAGCGAGCGCTGCCGCTGATCCGAGAGGATTCCTGGTCGCCCATGGAGTCGGCCGTCAGAATCGAGCTCGTCACCGCGGGCCTGCCCGAGCCGAGCCTGAACGTCGACCTCTTCGGCGACGACGGCTCGTTCCTGGGCTGCGTCGACATGGCCTTCGCGAAGTACCGGATCGCGGTCGAATACCAGAGCGCGATGCACAGCGGCAGCTACGCCGCGGACATCGAGAAGATCGAGCGCCTGCGCGCCGCCGGGTGGATCGTGATCCAGGTCACCAGCGCGCTCGCCGCTCGGCCCCGGGAGCTCGTGCGGCGCGTCGCGGCCGAACTGCGCTCCCGCGGGTGGACGGGCTCGATGCACCAGGCGTAAGAGGGCAGGAGTTGCGGGTACGAGCCCGGCCGACCCGCAACTCCTGCCCGATGAAGCGGGAAGAGGACGGGGTATCGATCACGTCCCATGGGAAGGGCGTCGATTACGGCGAGCGCCGCCGCGAGCGCAGCAGCTCGATCGCCCCGCCCACCAGCAGCACCGCGACGGCGGCCCAGATCGCGAGATAGGCGGGCAGTTCGGCGGCGGCGATCCGCTCGCCGATGAGCAGCGCCGCGACGACGAGCAGCGCCGGCTCGACGTAGCTCAGCAGGCCGAAGAGGCTGAGGGGCAGCAGCTTCGAGGCGAGCAGGTAGAGGAGCAGCGCGAGGGCCGCGAAGAGGCCGAATGCGGGCGCGCTCCACCACAGCGCGGGGTTCTCGGAGAAGGCGGATCCCGCTCCGATCTCGAGCCCCAGCAGCACCGCGGCGACCGGTGCCGCCACCGCGATCTCCCACCACATGCCGCCCAGATGGTTGATGCCGAGGCCGCGTCGCAGCACGAAGTAGACCGTGTAGCCGAGGGCGACGAGCACGGTCTCCCAGCCGATCGAGCCCACGCGCACGACCTCGAAGCCGACGCCCACCGCGGCGAGGCCGGCCGCCGCCCACTGCCACCAGGTCATGCGATCGCCGTAGAGGAAGCGGCCGACGATCACGAGGATGAGCGGCAGCAGGAAGTAGCCGAGGGCCACCGGCATGCCGCGGCCGTTGAGCGGGGCCCAGCCGAACAGCCACAGCTGCGCCGAGAGCAGGGCGCCGCTCAGCGCCACGCCGGCGAGGAGCAGGGGCCTCCGCGCGATCCGGGAACCGATGGTCGCGACGAGCCCCCAGCCGCGGGTCGCGAGCAGCACGATCGTGACGAAGGGCAGCGTCACGAGTACGCGGACCGCCCACACGCTCTCGCCGGGGAGCGGGGCGAGCATCGGGGTGGCGAAGTAGACCGCCCCGAAGCAGACGGAGGATCCGACCGAGACCAGGACCCCCCGGGTGCCGCCGGTCACCCGAGGCCCGGAGATCTCGTGCTCAGAGGTCGATCGCGCCGATGACCTCGCCGTACGGCGTCTCGCCGACCGGCGTGAATCCGACGTGCAGGAAGAACTCCTCGGGGCCGTCCTCGCCCCGCTCCCAGAGCACGGTGAGGCGCTCGACGCCGCGGCGACGCGCCTCGTCGATCAGCGCTCGCACCGCGAAGGTTCCCACGCCCCGTCCCTGCACGTCGGCATCGACGTTGATCCGCCAGAGCGCGGCGCGGAACTCCTCCTCGTGGGCGTCGGGGTCGAAGTTGCCGTGGATGAAGCCGACCACCCGATCGTCCTCCAGCACGACGCGCTGCCAGGCGGTATGCGGAGGGGTCACTGCCGCGGCAGCGGCGTAGGAGACCGGGCTCACGAATTGCTCCTGACCGGGCTTCAGGCCGAGGCTGTTGACATGCACGATCGTCGCCGCGGAGAGTTCTTCGAGTCGGAGCTGGCTCATACAGCTAGGGTAGCGTGCGGCCCGATGAACGCAAACAGGGGCGGCTCGCGCCGCGCCTCACCCGACCGGCGGGCGCAGCTGCGCCCAGGGCTGCTCCCGCTCGAACGCGCGCGCGGCGTTCAGCACGTCGCCGTCCGCGTGCAGGCGACCCGCGAGCATCAGGCCCACCGGGCGGCCGTCGGCCGTGAAGCCGCACGGCACCGAGATCGCCGGCGTCGTCGTCATGTTGTAGACGTGCGTCATCGACCAGTTCAGCAGCCGGTCCTTCAGCGGGAAGCCGTCGAGCCGCTCGGGGTTGAAGCGCGTCACCGGGTAGCTCGCCACCATCGTGGTCGGCGAGGCGAGGATGCGGTGCTCGCGCATGAACGCCTCGAAGGCGTCGTAGATCCGGCCGCGCGTCACGTCGGCGCGGGCCGCATCCGTCACGGTGAGGCGATCCCCGTACCGGACCAGCTCGATCAGCTCCTCGTCGAGCTCGCCGCGCATCGCGTCGATGTCGAAGTTCGAGCCGAAGCCGGCGAGGCCCGGCACCCATACGCCGTTCCACATCGCCTCGTTCGGGTGGGGCCAGGCCGGAGTCGCCTCCACGACGTCGGCGCCCGCGTCGGCGAGGCGTGCGACCGCCCGGGCGACGATCTGCGCGATCTCGGGATCGACGTCGCCGAAGCCCAGGTCGGGGGAGTACGCGATGCGCCACCCGGTGATGTCTCCGTCGAGCGCCTCGAGGTACGAGCCCAGAGGATCAGGCAGCGAGAGCGGGTCGCGCGGATCCTCGCCAGCAGCCACGTCCATCATCAGCGCGGCGTCGGCCACGGTGCGGGTGAGCGGGCCGTGGAACAGGTTCGTCGCGAAGCGCTGCGGCAGCATGGTCTGCGGGATGCGACCGGTCGAGGGCTTGAAGCCCACGATGCCGTTGAACGCCGCGGGCACGCGGATCGAGCCGCCCCCGTCGCTGCCCTCGGCGAGCGGGCCGAGGCCCGCCGCCACCGCCGCGCC